>CALMJT010000073.1 GCA_937864365.1 uncultured Alteromonadales bacterium
ATCTTGCCGAGAAAATTCTACTTTTGAAGCCCCTTACTTTCGGGGGATTACCCTGGCCACGTCGATCATGTGTTCCGCCAACATCTTCTTCAGCTTCGCGTTCCAGGCCACGACCACCTTCAATCGCATTGCCTCGGACACTTCCATGCCGCCATACTTAGAATGCCACTTGTAAAATGTGCCATCGCCTATGCAGTGCTTCCGGGAGAGTTCCTTGGCGTCTATCCCGGCTTGGCGTTCTTCCAGCATGCCAATGATCTGCACTTCGCTGAATCGGCTTTTGCGCATCGTCTTTCTCTTCGCGTGGAGATCAGGCTAACATCAAACCGCGGACCTATCAGGGGAGCAGGTCAGCTTCATCTCAACTAACGGCGCAAAATCTCTTCAACCTTACTTCTTACCAAGGCGCTGGAAGACAATAGATCGTTATAATCCGACATCAGGCCTGCCACTGGACCAAGCTGAGCCGAGTCTTCAGCGTAAGCGGCGGGCTCAAAACCGGAGGTGGCCGAAACACTTCTCACAGCTGGCGGCTCACTGCCGGCGTCCGAATTGCTCTCCTCCTTAAATTCAGTCGTCGAACCAAAACGCGATGCAAGAACACTTTCCAAGGCCGATTTTTCTTTTGGAGGTAGATTTTCAAGAATATACTTAAAGTCTGTCAGGTCCTTAATGGCCGCCAACTCTCCTAGAGTTGCTTCGCCACTGAACATCTGCAATAGAAAATTTCCAGATCTAACCTCCAATTCCGGTACGCCTAGAGACAAACCCAAGAGTGAGCGCAAGGCGTCCATGGCACCAATCCAGTTGTCGTTTTCGATTAGCTTTACGGCCTCCGAAAGCTTCGCATCAAACTCCTCGTTTTGGTGCCCCTCTATGATTGAACCTGCGCTTTCTGGACTGGACGCTCCGCGCTGTTGAGAAGGCAATAGCCCTAAAGTAGGTTGCGAAACGCCGCCACCTAAACTATTATCACCGGTGGGCGATGCAACAATTGCACCAAGCTGATGCTCTATGGAGCTGTCGCTAGCGTTTGAAAAGCGGTCAGTGAAATCGCTAAAAGGAACCACCTTTGACATAGGTAGCCTTGATCTAAGCAGAGCAATTGGTCTGTCCTTCATTGCCTCAGGAAGGGAATCAAGGTATAATAGAAATTCTCTTTTGTTGGCAAAATCGCCCCCTAGAAAATCATCCTGGAATAGTCCGCCCCAGTAATTTAGCGGAGCACCGCATTCAATCAATTTTGCCGCAATACTGTCATTAAGAAGCGCTCCATTATCAAAGAATTCAGTGAACGCCAATAGAGCTTCTGAGACATCTTGGTCTGAAATTTGACCCGCATGTAGGCTTGCTTCATCCCAAAAGCCGATTGAGAAATAGCGCTTTACCTTAACCAGAAAGTCGGAGTCAGCTGACGATGCGACATCAATATGCATCTCACTCTGATCGAGAGAATTTTCGGGGTGATAGGGCATCTCAAAGATGGTCCGCAGAGAGGACAATTTACAATGATTGGAATTGGCGGCCGTATAATCGCCGGAATCTGGAGTCCTCCTCACAAAAGAACTTGAGCTCACAGAGTTCTGGCCCGAAAGCAGACCTTCAAGTTTAAGCTTCTCAGTTACTTCATCACCGTGTAAACTCTGCGGCATCACACTAAGAACCTCTGAGAATTGGGCCAAGTCGTCCAGTATGCTTTTCTGATAACCTTCGGCGCCTCGCACCAACTCAGGTAATGCGCTCGTCTCAAAATGCAGCGCTTTGCGTTTGCCAAATTCTTCGTCCTCACTACCTCCTAGATATGAACTCGTAAAGAGTGTGCTTCTTGCGTCAGCTGAAGTTGCTTCGTCCGAACGACAGCCCAAGACAGAAACCCTTATCACGCCGTGCCCCAATACCTCACCACCGATTCGACATCCATTTAAAGAGTTCAGACTAATGGATCCCACTTGGGACTGGAGCACAAACTTGGAGTCTCCAAGCGAGGCTAAGGCGCTAAGGTCTCTTGCAGGAAAATTTTCCTTTGGGAGGGGCAGAGTAAAGACTTGCGAGCTCTGACCTTCCGAGAAGACAAGGTCGGACGAGCTAAAGATAGACATCGTTATCCCATCGCTTCCAACATTCAGTGCGCTCACCCTTGCCAATTGAGCCGACGCCTGCCCAAAAGAAACAGATACCAAAAGCGTGGCAGCGAAGTAGGATCTCATTCGGAGCTCTGCTTCGCGGCTTTGAGGGCATCCTCCAACTCTGCGAAGGACGGGCGATGGTGCGGGTCAATATTCTGGCGCCCAACCTCGACGCATATATTAGTAGAATGCTTATAGAGGTTAGCGATAAGTACGTCTCTTAGCACACCGTAGAGCGCCATTTCCTCGTCGACAACAGACTTGATCCGGCTTGCAAATGGACCAACCAACCCGTATGCCAAGAACACTCCCAAGAAAGTGCCAACCAACGCGCCGCCGATCATTTTTCCAAGGACCTCGGGAGGTTGATCTATGGACCCCATTGTTTTAATCACACCAAGGACCGCGGCCACGATACCCAGGGCTGGCAAACCATCGGCCATTCCTTGCAGCGCGTGCGCCGAATGCTGCGCGTGAGCTGTAAGTGATGAAATTCTTTTCTCCAGGATCTCCTCAACTTGATGGGGGTCGTCGTAATTCATTGAGGCAGATCGCATTGTATCGCAGATAATTTCGACCAAATTTGAATCTTTAGTAACTCCTTTGTATCTAGTAAAAATTGAAGACTGACCTGGATTTTCAATATGCTCTTCTAACGCGACAGGATTCTGGCGGGCGAGTCGAACTATTTCGAAAAGTAGGCAAAGCATTTCTTGGTAGTCACTTTTGTGCCATTTCGCACCACTGAATACCTTTTTTATAGATCCAAGCGCGTGTTTCGCCGAGCTGAGATCGTTAGAGATAAGAAAAGCCCCCAAAGCTGCCCCACCAATCATCATCATTTCAAATGGAAGTGCCTTGATGATCAGCGCCAGCTTTCCCCCCGCTAAAAGGTATCCTCCGAATACCATTGCGAAGATAACAATGATCCCAACAATCGCGATCACTGTTTAGTCTCCATACTCGGACTCAATCTCACATTCTTTCCCGCCAGAATTGCGCCAATAGCATAGGATGCCTCGGGTTCCAGCTGTTCGAGTATTCTTGACGCCGTTGCGACGTTCATGCGAGAAAGAAAGCCAGCGGCCAAGCTGGGGTCCATAACCGCGAAGACTTCCGCTGCTTCTTTCGGTTTCATGTTTTGGTAAAGCTCTGTGACTTTTAGAATATCCGCCTCGGAAGCCTCTGACGCTAAATTAAGCAACCTCTGCAATTCCTCCTCAGCACGGACTAGATAGGTCAACATTTGGGCAAGTTCTTCTCGGCTCTTGTTTACGGAAGTCTCCCTGAGTTCAAGTTCAGCCTCCCTTCTTTTTAGAGAAAGCTCCGCTTCCGAAATGCTTTTTATCGATTGATCAATCGTGGCGGAAAGTCGGTTCGCCGCACGCTCCGAAGGTAAAAACGCGCCTTCAAATTCAAGAGGTTTATCGTCGGGAAGGGCCATTGCGAAATTTCCAAGGGCGCCGAGAAAAATCAACGTGGCGAATGATCTCGGAGTTGATTTCAATTTTAAACGTGGCATAGCTTTCTCGCCTATAGCCTAATGCGCCGAACCATTCCCTCGAATGAACAGAGGTGGCGGAGTTGAGATCATGTCCAAATCCGGTTCGCTCGTGATTCCATTCGGTTTGGCTTGAGTTCCTGCCAGTAACAATCGAAGATAGTTCTCGTGATGCCCCGCCGATTCAATCACGGCATTCAGCCTCAGCTCAGCGTCTGCGGTAACACACGAGGTTCGATCAAGGGTTCTACTCATTTCAGAGACTTGCACCGAAAGTACAGAAATTGCCGCTCCAATTCCATCCTCAACGCGGCGAAATCTATCCAGCTTCCTAGAGAGAGTATAGCAATAGACGCTAGTCAGCGCACAGCCAACCAAGGAAACAATCGCGAATACGAAGCTGCTCATACGGTCACCCCAGTATAAATTTGGAAATCAATAAGTCCTTAACCGCGCCTTCCCCAATTGCCATTTGAGCGCGTCGCAGCATCTGAATTCGCAACTTTATCAGGGAAGCCGGCTCCTGGAGATCTTCGTACGCTACAGCTCTTAGATAAGTATTGAGGGCATCCATGATTCGCGGCATCTGTGCGTTCACCTGTTCCTTTTGGCTTTCAGATACCTCTAAGTATCCTTCGAATCTTAACTGCTGCCCGTTGCCTTCGACCCCGAGGGTTACCAAAACTGGCTCGAGTGGAATAAATATGAAAGGTTGAGTTTTGATTAAAGTTTGGTCGTCCTTGTTTGGCTGTCCTAGTGCTTCCTCAGGCTCGTGCGTTCTGGTTCCCATCAATAGTGAAACGGCGAAGGTTGCCGAACCCATGGTCGCCGCTAGGGCCACAGCGGCGAGCAAGATTGGAAATCCATTAGATTTGGCGTGTGTTAGTTGCTCGTCTTCCGGCATAGCTCAGTTCCTTTTTTTCTCTATGAAAATAGTCTCACACGTAAACTAACCAATTGTTAAATTAGGTATGGTGAGATGCTGGTCAAGATCGTCATGTGTATAACAAGGTAAGGCGGGACAAATTGAATCAACTGAGCGCCACCATACCAGAATACCTCACGCTCAAGCGATTGCTCGCGGTTGCACTTAGTGCGGCAGTAATCATGACAGCGCTCTTACTGTCTTGGTTGATTCTGGAGCCGCAAATGGCGCTTTTGTATAGCGGGGTTGAACCATCGTCGGCCGGTGAAATCTTGGAGGAACTCGAGAGGTCGGACTCAGATTACGAGATAAAGGGATCGTCAATATTTGTTCCGAGCGACGAGAGAGATCAACTTCGCTTCATGCTAGCAAGTAAGGGTTTGCCAAAATATGCGCCAGATGGTTATGAAATTTTAGATCAGGTTTCTGGATTTGGGACTACAGCCCAAATGTTTGATGCTGCTTACTGGCGGGCGAAAGAAGGAGAGTTGTCACGAACCATAACTTCTCTTCCGATCTTTCGAAATGCTAGGGTGCACATTTCGTTTGGAGCAGCAGGCTCTTTAAACTCGGCCGCGGACCCATCTGCTTCCGTTAGTGTCGAGGGGCATGGGCAAGAAGTAAGTCTAGAAAACGCGAGGGCACTTAGGTATTTAGTTGCGTCAGCGGTGCCGGGTCTACTTCCTAGCTCCGTTTCAATTATTGATTCGGCCACCGGGCGATTGGTAAGTATGGAGGGAGGGGAAGGCTATAATCTGTCTACTGACCGTTCAAAAGAAATTCGTATCAATGTACAAGAGCTTCTGGAAGCTCATTTAGGACGTGGACGAGTTAAGGTGGAGGTGAACCTAGAGGCTATTTCGGAGCTTGAGTCGATTGTTGAGCGACGTATAGACCCCGCGAGTCGGGTTGCAATCAGCACTGATACAAGAGAGATATCAGACAGTTCGACTAGTAGTGGCCCACCACCGGTCACTGTGGCTAGTAACGTACCGAGTGGTCCTACAAGCGGGTCCGCATCCGGGCATTCGACCAACAATCAGGGCAGCGAGACCTCTGAACGGTCAAACTTCGAAGTGTCTGAAACGAATAGAGAGATTAGACGACCGCCTGGTGACATCAAAAGGCTTTCAATTGCTATTCTTGTCGATGGTCGAGAGACAGTTGATCAGTCGGGTATTAAGACTTGGCAGCCAAGATCAGAGGTCGAGCTTCAGGATATTCAAGAACTAGCGCAAGCAGCCAGTGGATTTAATGCCGAGCGAGGCGATGTTATTACAGTTAAGTCTCTCAGGTTCGAGCCTATAGAAGATGGAATTATTGGAGAACCAAGTTCAAATGGGGTTACATTTGGTTTGAATACAGAATCGGTATTTCGGCTTGGCGCAATTTCAATTGTTTCACTCCTTCTCGGTGTATTCGTCCTCAGACCAGCAATACTATCAAGGCCCGACTTTGCAACTACCTCAGAGAGGGGGAGCATTCAGCAGGAGTCTAGCATCCAACTTGCCAATACCAGCGACCAAGGTTCTGCGGTTGATGGTCTGTTGACTGGTGAGGTGACCGGCGATCTGGATTCAGTTGGGGAATTTAGTTCTGACTATCCACTAGAAA
>CALMJT010000074.1 GCA_937864365.1 uncultured Alteromonadales bacterium
TTCAATTTCTGCCCTCTGATTAAATCATGGATGAGTTAATCAGAGGTTCCTATAGTAGAGAGAAACTCTAATAACGCGTTATTTACCGATTTTATTGATACATGTAATTCTTTAATTTACAGCTAACTACAACTAATTGTGTGGATTACTGGCAATCCACACTTACTTTTAGTATCTGCGTAAAAATAAAATCCATAAACAGTAAAACCAAAAAGTGGCTCACTAGAGCCACTTCGATTTTTTATTAACGCTCGGTAATTGGAACCACTTTACGTGATCCAGGACCAATGTATTCAGCATTTGGACGAATAATTCGGTTATCGGCACGTTGTTCAAATACGTGTGCAGACCAACCTGTAGTACGAGACATTACAAAAATCGGGGTAAATAATTTGGTTGGAATACCCATGTAGTAGTAAGTAGACGCATGGAAGAAATCGGCGTTACAGAATAATTTCTTTTCTCGCCACATAACTTCTTCACAACGCAAAGACACTTGATACAAAGTATCGTCAGTTGCGTCTTCAGAAAGTTTTTTCGACCATTCTTTAATAACGGTATTACGTGGATCAGACTCGGTATAAACCGCGTGACCAAAGCCCATGATTTTTTCTTTGCGCTCAAGTTTACCAAGAATTTCTTTTTCAGCTTCTTCCGCTGATTTCCAATTCTCGATCATATCCATCGCCGCTTCGTTAGCGCCACCATGCAGTGGGCCACGCAAACTACCAATCGCGCCGGTAATACAGCTGTGGTAATCAGAAAGCGTTGACGCACAAACACGAGCGGTAAAAGTAGACGCGTTAAATTCATGCTCTGCGTAAAGAATTAACGACACGTGCATGACTTTTTCGTGCAATTCGCTGGGTGCTGCACCGTGTAATAAATGCAAGAAGTGACCACCAATGGATTTTGCACCAGTATTTAAATCAACACGAACGCCATCGTGACTGTAGCGGTACCAGTAACAAATAATGCTGGGTAATGCTGCCAATAAACGATCTGCGTGTTCTTGTTGTTCAGCAAAGCTTGCTTCGGTTTCTAAGTTGCCCAACATAGAAACGCCGGTACGTAACACATCCATTGGATGAGCGCTGGCAGGAATTCGCTCTAGCACTTCTTTTAATGCCGTTGGCAGCTCACGTTTATCAGCAAGCTTAGCTTTGTAAGCTTCTAACTGATCGGCGTTGGGTAATTCGCCGTTAAATAACAAATAAGCAACTTCTTCAAATTCACAATTTTCGGCAAGGTCTTCAACTTCGTAACCGTAGTAAGTTAAACCCGTGTGGCCCAATGCAGCAACCGTACAAATTGCGGTTTTACCGGCAACCTGTCCGCGCAAACCTGCGCCTTCTAATTTCTTCTGTGCCATGATACAAAAAACTCCGTTACGTTTACTCTTCAGACTTATCGGACTGATTTATTTATTTTTCGCGAATAATTCATCAAGCTTTTCTTCGTAAGCGTGATAACCGAGATAATCGTAAAGCTCCATGCGAGTTTGCATATTATCGATCTGCGCTTTTTGATCGCCGTCAGTCAATAGAGATCTATAAACGGCTTCGGCAGCTTTATTCATTGCACGGAATGCAGATAATGGATAAAGCACCATGTCGGCGCCCCACTCGGCCAATTCTGAGCAGTTATATAAAGGGGTTTTACCAAATTCGGTAATGTTCGCCAAAATAGGCACATCTAGCGCTTCGCGGAAGGCTTGGTAATGTTCTTTTTGATTAATGGCTTCTGCGAAAATACCATCGGCGCCAGCTTCAACGTAGGCTTGCGCGCGCTCAATAGCAGACTCTAAACCTTCAGCAGCGAAAGCATCGGTACGGGCCATAATAAAAAAGCTATCGTCAAATTTAGCGTCGGTAGCGGCTTTAATACGATCACACATTTCGTCTTTAGAAACGCATTCTTTGTTAGGACGATGACCACAACGTTTTTGCGCAACCTGATCTTCAATATGCACGGCCGCGGCGCCACTGCGAATCATATCTTTTACGGTTTTAGAAATATTAAATGCACCACCCCAACCGGTATCAATATCCACCAACAAGGGCAAATTAGTAGCGGCAGTAATGCGGCGCACATCTTCTAAAACATCGTTTAAAGACGTCATACCCAAATCTGGTAAACCGTAAGAAGCATTGGCAATACCACCGCCGGACAAATATATAGCCTGATGGCCAATACGCTCAGCCATTAATGCAGCATAGGCGTTAATCGTACCGACAATTTGCAACGGCTTGTTGTTCGCGAGCGCTTCGCGAAAACGTGTACCTGGTGTTTTCATCTTAATACTCTCAACTATTTAATAATTGCTGTTCTATGTTTTCACGCGCACGCACAATGTGTTTACGCATAATTAATTCAGCCAATTGCTCATCGCGTTGCTCTAATGCGAGTACCAAATGCTGATGTTCTTTAAATGCTTGTAAAGATCGTGAAGGCTGAAGACTGGATTTGTAGCGATACATTCTTACCAAGTAATACAGCTCTTCACATAAAGTATGAATTAGCATCTGATTATTACTGGCTTGAATGACTCGATAATGAAAATCGATATCGGCGTCTGCCTGAATATAAGCACCACCGGTTGCGGCCATGTGCTCTTCGGCAATTTTCAATAATCGTTTTAAATTCTCTATGCCTTCATCGGTAATGTTTTTTGCCGCCAATGCAGCGGCCTTACCTTCGAGCGCTTCACGAATGTGATAAATCTCAATAACCTGTGGTAAATCCAAAGTAATAACTCTGGCACCACCGTGCGGAACGTACTTCACCAGCTTCATGCTTTCGAGCCTGCGCATGGCTTCGCGAAGCGGCCCACGGCTGATGTTGTATTCCTTAGAAAGCTTAGGCTCACTCAATTTACTGCCTGGTGCTAAATCACCACAGACAATGGCATCTCTGAGTGTGCGAGTGATATTGCTCGCTAAGGTGTTTTCGGTTGTAGCGTTTTCAGATTCGGACATATACAGGTCTCACATCGCAGGCGAGCCATCCGTAAACTGGCCTATCCAGAAAAGCGTTTCTAGGGATAAAACCAGTGACCTCGGCTCAAAATCGTAGACATATTAGATGACGCTATATTAACGCACATAAAAATTGTCAACAATTTTTGCGAAACTCATCTTGATGGGGTCTTAATTTAATCCAACACTCGTTTTTTGTCTACACTTTTACAATATTACCCTGTAAAAAATTCTAAACCACAAAAAATCACCTAAAGATTGTCGACAATATGATATCTAAGCGATCACCTCAATAAAGAATAACCAGAGACCGAATACAGAACACTGAAACCAACTGGCGGAATCTACCGTTCATGAAAAATGAGCTGAAAAACACCGAAAGCGGAGATTTATGCGTAGAGATCGGGTAGCGACACTTAAGAACAACAGATGAAAAGCCGAAAACGGCGAGGCAAAACGAGGGCTAAAGACGGGAGTAACAGGTCACTCATGGCCAAATAAAGAACACAACCACAAGAAAGTCTAGGACTTCTGATTAATTCATCCATGACATAATCAGACAGCAAAAATTGAGCACGTAATCTCTAATTTCCTGACAATTTCAATCACTTACGATTCTTGAAATTGGCAACACATCCTTGTGTCGCAAGAAACTCTGAGTTAATCGGAGTTTTCGAATAAAGCAGATTTTTTTGTTGATCGCCAAACAGAAATTAGGCAGCTTTTTTACGCTTAAACAACTTAGAAACCAAAGCGCCAACGCCAACAACAATAAATACACCGAATTTTTTCAAGAACACCAAAATAATCGCGAACAAACCCGCTTTTGCTGCAAGTTTACCCGCCACCAAGGCGCCCAAACCATAGGCAGCCACCTCATCAAGATCTGGATCAAAGTCTTGATAACGCGAACCTTGGTTAAATTCGGCCACCGATAAAACCGAGTCAATCTGCGAATCAATCACATCTTTTTGCGCCATGCTAGCAATAAAACTCAACACCAAAACTCCCTTACGACCCAACACGCGGATATCGTAGTTCAGGGTATTAACATCTTGATCGCCAAATTTAATTTCTTTCGCCCAGTGTAAAATGTGCGCGCTTTGATCGTAGTAAGGCTCAGACGCCCAACCCACCAAACTGATCGGCTCATAGCCTTGCTTAACTCGCTCGGCACTGGCATCACGCGTTTCACTCTTCATTTGCGAGAGTAAATCCGAGTAATCAATGTCTTCTGCACCTTCATCCGACACATAACCGTCTTCGGTGTATTCAACGGTCACCGCCCAAGCATCGTCATCAAACGGAGTGAGATCGGCCGGAAAAAGCATGCCTAAGGTTCCGGTGCCAGCACCAGGCACATTACCCCAAAGGTTGACCAAAACAGTTTCAGAATCTTGCGGCGAGAAATAAACAAACTCATCAGGCACATGCAACGTTGCAATTCCATCCGCCAAAGTAACATCACCGGTTTGTGGCGTTACCGAATCCCAAGCCTGAGTCATTTCGGCAATAAGCTGTTCTTCTTCAGGCGTTAAAGATTCTTGAGCGTTGGCAGCCATTCCTAGGCCTGTCAACACAATTAAAAAAGATGTAATAATAAATTTCATAATAAATATTCCCTAGGTGTAAACCCGGAAGAATACTCATCAGCACATTGGCATTCAATAAAAACTCTGCCACTAAACAGATATTTTTGATCTAACTGGCGCGATTAAATAATTGACAACAAAAAAACACCACTTAAGATTTTAAAAATAAACTTAAGTATTATAACTTTTTAACTTCTAAAAAACTCTCAAGCCAAAAAAGTGCTCGGAATTTAGCATTTTAAAACTAAATCCATTAGCACAAGCTTTTATTAACACATACCCCAAATAGCCTGAGAATTGGATAGCATAAACACCTAATTTAAACGATTCGTATATCGCGAAACCAACCATTGCACTGAGTAAAAAATTACCACCCCCAAAAGCCCGCTATAAAGACAAAACTTATGAAGTGCTACCACGGAAATAAAACCCAAAAACGGATTTCTTAACACAAAAGGATAAAAAGGCTGTAAATCAGAGTGCATAACCGCATCAATTAAAACGTGACTAATACAACCGATAAAGGCGCTCAAAAACGCAACCCACCAAGAAATACAAATGGTCCTACCATTACGACCTTTAAGATCTAATATTTTTAAACCGAATTCCGATAGATACTTACCCGTTAATGCAGAAAAAATCGCCAACAATACACAACCCACAAACGTATGCGAAAAACCATGCAAATGACCATGACCAACAATCAGCACCCAAAGTGGCTGAACATCCATAATAATTTGCGACCAGCCAAAAACCATTAAACTAAAGCTACCTTGCAACAGTGCTTTAATAAAAATTCCAGGCCCCATATGAAACGGCGTAAAAGGCATATTAAAAACCAATACAATTATTGAGCAATTAAAAACTCAACCACTCTAAATAAGCTTAAAAAACCTAATAAAAAGTCGAGCATAAGAATCACTAAAAACGCGAATACACATACAACGCAACCAAACCTAAAAACATTAACATTGTTGGTGCTAGCGCAATATAAAACCACGTTTTCATTAAAACCATATCATCCTTAACCGCTAAAATAATCTCATCGCCCACCGTGTAAAAAGGAGTAAGAATATTCGTATCGCAAACATATTCTTTAAACAAACCATCTCCGGCCTTATACCGTAATTTTAAAAACTTTCCTCGGCTAGAAGAGTTCTCCGCACTCGTATTTCTAAACACTTTATCAACAACAACCGCAGGCAAACAAATAGCCGAAAACACAAATCGAATCCGAAACACCAATAGAGCAATACCACCTAGTAGCAGAACAGAACCAACAACCAAACAATAAAGCCCCATTATTCATTCACCAAAATAAAAAACCGATAAAATAATAACATCACAATAAATGTATAAGAATTTAAGTTTTGTAATCAAAAAAGGAACAAACTGAGAATGAGCAAACAATATTTGCATGTCACTGAGAATGGAAAAACTAATTTTTCTTACAAAATTATCGATTTTATTTGAGGAAACTCTGATTACCCTAGCGATTTTCGCAACACAAAGACGTGTCGCCAATTTCAAGAACTGTAATTGATTAAAATTGTGAAAAATCGGGAATCACATTTTCAACGTCTGCCCTCTGATTAAATCATGGCTGAGTTAATCAGAGACGCCTATAAGAGTTATTAAGTTAAAATATTAAACACTGTGGTTAATTAAGCTGACTTTAATGTACAGATAATGTACAGAAGTTTATTCCTTAAAACTGGCTAAGAATTTACTAACACCCGGAGTAAAAGTTCGATTGATTGGCATATTTATCCCAGGGCCCAATATAATTCCATAATAGGTAACCTTCCATTTACCTTCATGACGAACACATATTAACTGATACAAATACGAGAGCCCTGCCCTTGGATTTTCTTCTACGATGGTTTGCCCATAGGGAATTTTCATATATTGATTTGGCTCTATTCTACATAACTGCCTGCCTTGAGGTTGTTTAAGATCACCTAGATACCGATTGTCTGCATCATGATAAAAAATTAAATTGTTACCACTGCGGTTAACCTGGAGCGCACAACCATTCATACCACCTGTTGTTACAATGGTACCATTTGGTTGATTTATAGGCACAGAGACTTCGCCCACACCTCGGTTAACCCAAGGAAAAAAGTAATCGCTACCACCATTTTCAACGGCTAAACGATAAACACCATTTTGCTTTGTTAAATTAAGTGTTGCAGCACCACCGACCTCACACCGATTAGTACCTTCAGGTGTCGTTCTAAAACCTCTAACATCCACAAAAAAGTCGTTTTGTTTGCAAATTGGTTCTGGATTATCACGTAAATTCTGTAAGATCGTCATTGTTATTTCCTTATTCGATATGCATAACGTCCCGTTAATGGTCTAACTACACAACAAAGAAATTACGGATAACGTTATCACTATTAGTAACAAATACTGTATCTATTAAATCACCAAGTAAAGTAAAACCGATAATCTTACAATTTTAGCTCACGGCTCTACAGGGTGATTTAAAATTTAGCACAAATGAAAAATAACCGAGATACCTCTGCAAACAACTGGATGAACTTTTTGAAATAAAACAATGAGACTGTTAATGGCTATAGAAATAAGATTTATAAAAAGCAAGATTTTACAACACTCAAGCATTTCTAAAAGAGAATTATGGGTTATTTTCGAAAAGTTTAAATAACTCACCAAACTGCACAATAATAAATTTTGTAAATTCAAATAAAAGAATAACGGTTCAAGTAATCTAAAATAAGTTTTTGTTGGTTTTTGTAAATCTAGACAACTCCACATTCACACTCGACTTTACACTTTTTACGTTTAAATTTTTGACAAAAAAACCTGAAAACTTACAGTTTACAATTTCAGAAATAGATAACAATATAAAATCGGAATAAGTTACCAGCTCTATACTTTCATCCGTTAAAACTAGACTATAGGAACCTCTGACTAACTCATCCATGATTTAATCAGAGGTTCCTATACTCAACGACCTTGGATGAACCGCAATTTAGTATTAAAAGCCATAAAGTACCAACCAAAGGCAACATTGCCAGAATTAATGCGTTAATTAACATCAATTCGCGAAACTGAATAACACCTAAGAAGACCAACGAAATGGTAAAAGCGAAATAAACCAAAACAGACAGCAGCCCCCGAGTTAATCGATATAAAAATCCTTGCCATCGAGTTTGAACTATCTTCACAAAACTATTCGACCTAATGTACAAAATAAATAAACAATGTACAAAAACATAAATACCATAAACCATGATTACCAAACACAACTCAGATGTTATTCAGCACCGATTTCTAATCACCTACACTCATTAACATCAACTGTGCATTTTCACCGTAACATTCGCTCACTTCTTGGTTAACGCTCATAAACCCTTGTTTTAGCCAAAATTCTGTTGAACCTTGCACAGCTACCAACATAATTTTCTGATATCCGTTTAACTTTGCGATTTTTATAATATGTGTAATCAGTCTTTTACCAATACCTTTCCCGGTCGAATTTTTATGCACGGCCAAATCATGGACAAAAAGTGTGGAGCCCTTGCAGTTTTCAGGCAAAGGTTTGAATAATTTCGGTGGCATTTCTTGACTCCAAGAATGAGCAAGTAAATAACCCATTAACATGCCTTCTTCGTATAAAACCAAACAACTCTCTGGCGATGTTAGCCATTTACTTTTTAATACATCTAAACTTTCAGGCGCAACTTGCAAATAGACACCCTGCTGCAACTCAAGTATGTCTGCCCAATTGGATTCGGTTATTGCTGTAATCGACATTTTTCCTCTAAACCACCATTCTTCACTAGCACTTATTAATTTTAATTAAATTTATTAAATTTATTAAATACGATAATACATAATTTCAATTACTAATAGCAATCACAACAAACCCTGATCAACCAATATTGTTAGCTACCCAGGGTATGTCGCCTATCTCAAGAATGGTAAGCCTTTAACAAAGCAATGTAATTAGAGATTGTATTTTTAGCCTCTGCCTTCTGATTAAATGACGAAGGTGACAGTAAAAGATTTCTATAGGAACCTCTGATTAATTCATCCATGATTTAATCAGAGGACAGAAATTGAAAATGCGATTTCCAATTTCTTCACAATTTCAATCACTTACCGTTCTTGAAATTGGCGACACATCCTTGTGTCGCGAGAAACTCTAGGTTAATCAGAGTTTCCTATACA
>CALMJT010000075.1 GCA_937864365.1 uncultured Alteromonadales bacterium
TTTCAATGTCTGCCCTCTGATTAAATCATGGATGAGTTAATCAGAGGTTCCTATAAAAGGTTCCGTCCATAAACTGATATAGGGATAATACAAACAATACAAAGGAGTGTGTTCTAGTGCTTAATCATTTTTCGTTAGTAAATCAAACGAAAATAACACATCTTTATTCTAGTTCCCTGGTTATGGTGCCAATAGCTATAACCTGCTCTCTGGCAATAATTATTTTATTTCTAAATGGATTTATCGAGGTTATCGACCAAGATGAAACCATGTATGCACTTGTTGCGAAATCGTTATTAAATGGAAGTCTGCCCTATCAAGACGTCTTTGATCACAAACCTCTAGGCATTTATTATCTATACGCAGCTTTTTTTCTGGTTTTTGGTGTTAACTTTTTTGCAATTCGCATAGCAACTTTGTGTGCTATTTTAATTATCTGTAGCTGTCTTTATTATGGCTTAAAAAAATTACGATTTTCCAACGCTGCCATTTTCACAGCAGTTACAGTATGTTTGGCTTTTCCCTTGGGTTTGGCTGGCGCAGCCGGCAATACAGAAATATTCCAAACGGCAATAATTGCCGTTATTTTCCGAGTTTATACACTATATCCCAATGATAAACCGATTATTCATAACGGATTACTGGTGTGCAATGGTTTATTAGTGGCATTAGGGTTTTCAATTAACTATTTATTTTCTTTTTTGGGATTATTCGCGTATTTAGCGTTTATCACAATCTTATTAATAAACAAATGTTCGTTTATATCAGTAATCAAAATTAGTGCGTGGATTTTATTAGGTTTTGTGGTTGGTAATCTGTTGATCTACTACGCATTTATAGCGGATTGGATTTCTGGTGGTAACTTAATTCAGGAATATTTCCAAGATCAAAAAACCTTTTTAAGCGGCTATCAATATCCTATTAATAAGAAATACGTTATAGAAAAAGGCTTTTACTGGGTAATTCCGTTTGTTCCTGTAGTATTAGCAGCGTTATCTTCCGGTTGGCATTATAGAGACAAAAAATTTCAAGCCGTTATTTTCTCAGTAATGACAGGCGTTGCTGGCGTAATTTCCGCGGTGATTTCGCGAAGTTTTTTTAATCATTACTGGGTACTTGTTTTAGTGCCGCTGGCGATTTTGGCGGCCGTCGCCTTTGAAAGCAGTAATGATACTAAACTCAAAAATGTGTTGGTTTTTAGCTTATGTATCTCGCTGTTCGGTTACATGGTAAGCGGATCTGAACGCGTTATTAACCATCATTTAAACCGAGTAGAAGCAAAAGAATCGCACCAAGCGTTTGAGTTTATGGCAAAAAATATCGGAAAAAATGATTTGGTTGCCTCTATATTAACAACGCCCGCGTATCTATTTATTAACAATTTGCATTACTCTCAAAAATACGTCTTTCCTAACCACATTCCCAAGTTAGAAGAATCGGGTGTGCTCGTCGCAGACGAATACTATGTGACATTGTTAGCGAGCAATCCCGACTTTATAATCGCCGATAAAGGATTGTGTATAGAAACTCTGGTAGAAAACCTAGACAGCACCTGTACACTGATTAATGAGCAGTATGAGTTTTTAGCCGATTTTGATGGCTGGTGGCCGGTAGAAATTTATAAGCGGTTGTAAACGGTTATAGGCATAGCGACAGCGCAAGAACCAAAAAAGCAGAGATGTATCATGCAAATTATTAAATACGGATTGGTTGGCGCTTTTGGCACAGCTTTACATTATTTGGTACTTATTATTTTTGTTGAGCTAATGAGTGCTCCAATTGAAATAGGTACCTCCGTTGGCTTTATTGTCGGCGCCATTTTTAACCACCATTTTAACCACAAAGTAACGTTTAAAAGTGAGATAAATTACCGAGAAACATTGTGGAAGTCGTTTCTTGTAGCCTGTTTGATGTTTCTTGCAAATTTACTGTTAATGGCGGTATTTTCTCTCGTTTTTTCGCATTACATTGTAGCGCAAGTAGTAGCTACTGGAATTGTATTCGTACTAGGTTACTTACTTAATAAAAGTATAGTCTTCATATCAAAAAAGGATTAAGAATATGTATGTCACTATTGTAGTTCCCGCCTATAACGAGAGCGAAGTACTGGAGACATTTTATAAAACGCTTAATCCTATTATTAGTAACCTCAAAGTTGGCGCGGAAATACTGTTTGTAAATGACGGCAGTAAAGACAATACGTTGGATATAATTAAAGTCTTAGCCAAAAAAGATTCGAGAATTTCTTACATCAATTTAAGTCGCAACTTTGGTAAAGAAGCCGCCATGTCAGCGGGATTAGATAAAGCCGACGGTGACGCCGTAATTTTTATTGATGCAGACCTTCAAGACCCACCCGAGTTAATTCCGGTCATGATAGAAAAGTGGTTAGAAGGATATGATGGTGTTTTTGCGCGTAGAACTAAGCGTGATACCGATACCTACGTAAAACGTAAAACTGCGCAATGGTTTTATCGATTTATGGGTAAATTAAGCCGAGTAGAAATTCCAGAAAATACTGGCGATTTTCGACTAATTTCTCGTCGTTCTGTATTGGCGTTACGAAAACTGCCCGAGACCAACCGCTTTATGAAAGGGCTGTTTGCGTGGGTAGGTTACCCACAAGCGGAAGTTACCTATGAGCGACCCGAACGCGCCGCTGGAGATACCAAGTTCAATTATTGGAAACTCTGGAATTTCGCCCTCGACGGAATTACAGCGTTTTCAACGCTACCGCTACGCATGGCCAGCTACATTGGTGGATTACTGGCATTGGGTGCGTTTATTTACGGCATGGTTATTATTTTAAAAACGCTACTTTGGGGCGATCCTGTTGCAGGATACCCATCATTAATGGTGGTAATGCTGTTTTTGGGTGGCTTGCAATTAATGTTTATGGGTGTGTTTGGTGAATATCTAGGGCGAATGTTTGAAGAAGTTAAACGCAGGCCATTATATTTAATAGAAACCCATCATAAATCTAACATTTCTGTGAATCGCGATATCGTTTCGGTGATACCTAAATCTGGGCCGATAAATACAATAGAAATACAAACCGAACCTGCCTAATTATTTTTGCGGCATTTTCGCGACTTTTTTGCAATTTACCACCAATATTGCAAACCCTAATCATGCAGTTGATAGTATTCACAATGTCGGTGGATTTTTAACTGCTTGAATCTAAGATTAGTCGATAACTTCTGCCCATCCGGTTGGTGTTGGTTTATAGATTAGTTTCGACAACGGATGAGTATCGTCAAATTTCATTTGTGACAGGATTTCTCGAAGCGCCTTTAGGCCATCTGCTTTGTTGCGTGCGTAAAGGACAAAATCGCGGTGCGGAAATGTCGCCGCAATAGAAGCGCCTATTTCTTTTTCTAGATGCTGCCATAGATTAGGGAATAAAATAGAACACGCTGCCATATTGTCTGGCGCGGTTAATTCGTAAATGATTTCGTTCGTTCCTATCTGAGCACCACGTATGGCTTCTATGCTATTTGCTAAAGCCGATTCTCTTAATTGTGATCGTTGAATATTGTATTCCTTGAGGCTTAAAGGTGTAGCCATAACATAACTTGGGCCGATATCAATGGCGTAAGTTAACAACAAGTCACCAGCGATTCGCTCCGTAATCGGTAGAGATGACTCCGTCATACCCTCAAGGCTGTTTAAATAGGTTAGAAAATTATCGTTTTTTATACGCGGCACAATCAAAGGTGCTTGTTGATTGGGCTGCTGATTATCAGATGAAGAGGTCATTTTTACCTGTCCTTAGGTTACGAGTTAAAATCGATAAGTACTGAAATAAAAAATTACGCATCGATAAAAATTAAAAAGTATTAAATCTTTTAGTTCAACAGAATTATTTGCTCATACGGCTTAATTTCTGACTAAGAGCACTCAGACGATTTTGCATAGCAGCATCAATCTCTTCTGGTTTAATGCGTTTTATGACGCTCTTTAGCACTTCAATTTCTTCATTGGTAATTACACCATCTGCTTCGGCTAATGTAACCAATTTGTCCAATTCACTGGCGTCCAGTTTACCGTCGTTTGAAAAGCACTCAATCGCTAGTAAAGACATCTCTATGTGAGCCATGCATTAATCCCTATAATTAGATTGAGCATAAAATAATACTGATTTGAATTTATAAGTACAGTGCACAGTAATTAACAGTTTCCTAATTATTTAATTTATCCACGATCTGTGCATCAGTAGTTGTGTAACTGCGGTAAATGGTGTGAGAACTGCCAATGGTCGATTTATCAGAAAAGCCGAATGCTTTGTTACCTTTTCCAGAGATACTTAATGTAGTACCTACAAGGTAAAACTGGTTGTACGGATTTACGATATCTTCCTCTGATAAATCCGTTAGCATTAATAAAGCTCCTCCACTAGCACCGGAAAATACTACGGTATTCATAGAAAAGTAGTCGCCGTAAGTTCCTAATCCATCTGTGAAATCTTTGTTGCTAATTCCATCGTCGTAGGTCAATACCGCCCCATCTTGCCCTTTATAATCGTCACTACTGTAACCGGCTGAGATGATAACGGATTGTTTGTTGTAGAAAATCATATCGGAAGGCGACATGGTAACTTCGTTTTCAATTAAAATGGGTTTTATTTCAGAAAAAGGAATTTTTTCATCAAAAGACAATATCGCGGCGTCTTGTTTTAAATTATATGCCTCAAGTTTTAAAAGTTTCTCAACTTTTTTTCCGGACTTTGTTGTGGTAAGCCATTTAATACTCTTAATATCAAAAAGAGCTCCCGTTTTAGTTTCGCCAAAGCAATGGCCCGCACTATTAATTACACGGCTTGACTGACCCGGAGTGGTTGTAATCAAACTCCCCGAGCAGGTGTTTTCAGTTTTATCGTCTGTGTGGGATACAATAATTCTTCCGACGGCATCCAGAACTTCTGGCGACGATTGGGTTTTTACTTTTCTGCGGTCAATTTTTTTGAGTTCGGTTAAATCCGTGTAAATTGTAAAACCTTCTTTCTCGTAACTCGGAATATCTGTACTAACCTGATGTAGTTTCGAATAGGGATAGTTTTGGCGTGGAATATTTGTACTAATTTTTGAAGAATTACTCTCGGTTGCTAATGTAGTAAATGAAGAAAATAATAATAAAATCAATAACTTGTTAGGTAATACTTTCATTTAAATGTCACACACCCAGATATCCCGAAAGCCACAAGGTTTAACGGTTACTTGCTTTTCAACATTCGATTATAGACCGCCGAAGTTTGCCTCACTTTTAGAAAAAGAGACAGTTATGAGAGTTAAATAATGGATATGAGTCAGGTTGGAATGTTCGTTATATGGGGCGCGTAACCCGAGGGAGCTGGCGAGAACTTACCGTAGTAAATACTGGAAAAAGAACTCTTTAAAGATGTTAGGTTTCTAAGGTGTTGGAGCAATAAAAGATAATCTGATTTAAACTGGTAGAGTGTATTCAACAAAATATACACATGCCAGAATAAACTATAGAAACCTCTGATTAACTCAGAGGACAGAAATTGAAAATGCGATTTCCAATTTCTTCACAATTTCAAACACTTACGGTTATTGAAGTTGGCGTCACATCCTTGTGTCGCGAGAAACTCTAGGTTAATCAGAGTTTCCTATAAATACATCCTAGATAGCATCTGTATTTTTAGCATAATTGTAGTGGTAAATAGCGCCAACTGAAATCCCGGTTAACAGTAAAAAACAGTATTCAATACTTATATGGAAACCAAAAATCGAAGCAATGAAAGATGCTCCTAAGATTGGGGCGCTTAGGTAGTTATTCACCTTAAATCTAACCATAACATAATAGATAGGTGAGCCAGCAATTAATGCCAACAAGAAAACCACAATAACTGACACTGAATAAGTTAATAACGAAAATATTATAAATGTGAAAATTTGTAATATTTCGGTTGCTTCGGTCATAGCAGATACGGCAGATATGAATAAGATTGGTACGCAGCCGAATATTGAGGCGTACATAGATGACGAAGCGGCGTTGAAAACTGGATTCATAGATGTAATAAATTTGATCGAAGATGCTATATCCATTGATAGAAAATCGGCAAATATAACATGGATACGATAATGTGGGGCTGCATTATTTTAGTAAATGGAAACCGAAATTAAAATTAAGTAGAAGTTGAATTGTTTATTCTTAAAATACTTATTTTAACCAAAGAGATGAGCGAAATTGTAAAAAAAACCATGATGCTAACTAGGGCCATAATACCGCCAGCTGCGAGTGTTCCCGTAGCGGTGTGAACGTAGAGAATCACACTGCATGGAATAACGGAGAGTAGACATATTGATTCACTCTTTATTATTCCCTTTTGGTTGCGAATTGATATTGCCGCAGCAAGTGGGATGATAAATGTAAGCACCGACAACCATTGAGAAGTTGATCCAAAGTCGGAAATAATGTATCGCTCAATAAGATCGGGCTGTGCCTGATTTCCTTCCTCAATTGGTCCGCTACATGTAGATAAAGGAAGAGTTAAAGAAAAAACCAATAACAACCCAAAAAATATTCTCAAAATATACATTTATTGTCTCGATTACCTTTTGTGTAACTTAATAATCTGGTTGTACCAGAAATATTGATCTATTCCAATCAATAATGTTGCCTTGTATACTGTTTCTAATATAACTCAAAGTGTACAAAATTAAACTTGTTTAGCTTGAGATTTTATGAGGTAATTAGATGCTTGCTGCTCTATAAATATAAATTACGTAAACTAAAATACAGGCTGCGAAAATAATTGCGGGCATAACTCCTGCCCAATAAATAATATACTGGCGAATTAAAAGCTTGTTTTTATATTTTGGTTTAACAAGTCCAGACCAACCTAAAATTAACGTTGTTACACCAGCAACTAATGTTGCGAGTGGAAAGAGCTCGTATGATATTAATAGATGACCTACCAATTGCTCTTCACCAGACGAATTAAATCTATTTAGGGTGAAGAAAAGCCAGAAAAAATACACGGTTAAACAGGTGTAAATAGTAATAATTCCAATTTCGTCTTTATGTATTTTCATGGTCCTTCATGACCGTTTTTTATGATTACATTTGCTGGTTGTGTGTTAAAGATTTTTTCCTGGAATCAGCCGATATTCTGTGAAAATCTAGCAGTCTTTTTTCAGATCCAAACAACGCTCCAAATCCGTGCCTGTTAAATCTTGGTATATAGATGCTCTACGATAGTAATCGTGAGCTTACTCATAATCTTTATTCTCGTAAAATTTATTTGCTTCGAGAACTAATTCATTGTGGCAAGTAAATTTGAATTTCTTCGATGCTTGGCTTAGAACAAGCTCGTTTATTACCGTAAATAAAAAGAACTATTAAAAAGTTCAGTCCTTTGAAAATCACTGCCGTTATATACAATATTTAATTTAGTCGTAAATTTCGGGCCAATTGATATCAGAGTTCTCGATCTCGTCAATATACTCCTTCATAGATTGAGCCCATAAATCAGTGAAAACTATAAGCTTCCAATTTTTTCTTCCTTTTTTACCACTTAGAGTATAGTTTCCACTCCAATATGTAATTTCTTCGTTATCTGATTCAACCCATTCTAGATCTACTCTTGTTGCATGTATAACTTTATTACATGATTCTCGGATCGTTAGATCAAAGCTATTATTTTCCATTTGGCCGATGGATCTGTTGTTAGAAACAATATTTTCTGCAGAATTCAAAAAACACTTATTTCCATGGGAATTCAACAAATCCTCAAACATTCTTAGGGATATTGATACTTCGATAATATATCGACTCAGAATCTCTTCTAGTGTTCGGGAATATTCAAGCCAGGATTCTGATTTACATACAAATTCAGACTTCTTACTCCCAACGCTTGTGCAATAACTATTGCTTGCGAGCGCTAGTTGTCGAATTAGAAATAGTTTTTCTCTCATAGCTTGGGTATTAAATATATGAGGCATTGTTACTTCCTATTTTGAATTTCTTCAAGGGGCTGAAGTTTGCAACATATCCGGTACTACTGTAGATGTGTTAGTAGGGTTTTTTTCGAACGCTATCTCTAAACCTCTGTTACGTCAATCTTCCGCTTTATGTGGCGTTAATTTCATCTTTTAAAGTTAATTTGGCGAAAAAATTAGATTTCCGTTGCAGCTTTTGGGTTAGATGGCTGTGACTGATTTTTATTAAGTTAACAGGTTGAGAAGTATTGAAGTTAATGTTTAGAGTTGGTTGTTTCGAGCTGTAATTTGGTTTTAGGTTTTATTAACTCGGGCTAATGGTAATTTTCTAGGCTTATTAAATTTCTATCTAATTGATTTTTAATTTTTAAAGTTACCGTTTATTTGCCATTTTTTTTAAAAACTGATGGTGTTTTTCTACTGTTAAAAGACTAAATATAAATAATATTTTTATTGAGGAAAGGAGTTTTGTCTTTTGGTCGATGTTTAATTAATGGTATTTTTTACACGTATTTTCTCTACTTTTGTAATTTTTACACTGGATCGGTATTTGCTGTGTTATTGGCTATCTATCTAATATTGATAGTCTTAATAAATACAAACTGCACAGAATTGAATACAGAGTAAAAATAAAGAGAGGGTATTGTGGAATACATTGGATCTATTTATTTGCTCGTCGGTGTCTTGTTTGCGATTGCGGCTTGGTTTACGCCAGTTCTTGTCTTAAAAGCCTTGTTGTTGTGGTGTGCACTGTCGGTTTTTGTGGTTGGTGTTGCTTATGTGCTTAACAAGCCTGCAATCTTTAGAAAACGCCTTGATGGTCGTATTACTTGGTGGACGCGCTGGTTATTCATTCCGTTCCTTTTGTTTGCCAAATTTTACAATGAGATTGTAAGAAGTCGCGACAAGGTGCCGCGTGTACAAAAGATTTCTCCTAATCTTTATTTGGCGGGCCGTTTAACGCGCTCTACCCTACCTGTTATCGAGTCTGAAAATATCACCGCTGTATTGGACGTAACCGCCGAGTTTGATGCCTTAAATTGGGAGAGTGAGAAGCTCGGTATTCAATATTTGAATGTTCCGGTGCTTGATCATTCTATTCCTACGGTTGATCAGTTGAATAAGGCGATTCGCTGGATTGATCATCAAATCAGTGGTGGCGGTAAGGTGGTGGTTCATTGTGCACTTGGTCGTGGCCGTTCGGTCTTGGTGATGATGGCGTATTTGATTGTTAAGCATAAAAAAGACGATATTAGAGCCATGCTTAGCGAGGTAAAAGAGATTCGTAATACCGCGAATTTGAATCGTAAACAGTACAAACACCTTCATAAACTCTACACGTCGGGTAAGTTAGAACTGCTTCAAGACGCGTGGATTATTGCAAATCCTAATTCGGGTTCGGGTAATTGGGACGAAATTAAACCGCAGATAATTAATGCTTTAAAAGAGTATTACAACTTAACCCTGCGTGAAATGAACAAACAACAAAGTCCAAAACAATTGGTTGAACAAGCCAAAGCTAACGGCGCGAAAATGATTATCGCCTGCGGCGGCGATGGTACCGTAGCGGCGGTTGCCGAGCATGTGGCTAATTCCAATATTCGGCTGGGCATTATTCCCAACGGTACCGCCAATTCGGTTGCCAAGGTGTTATTTGGTTTAACCGAAACCACCACAGAAGCAGCGTGTAATATTTTAATTGAAGGTAATGTTCGCACTATAGATACCGCAACGTGCAACGACAAAATGATGATGTTGGTTGCGGGTGTTGGTTTTGAAGAAACCATGGTACGTGAAGCCGTGCCGGATAAAGAATCCCTTGGTCAAATGGCTTATATAAAAAGCTTATGGTCGGCCATTAGTGAAAATAAAAACCTCAGCATTAAAATGACGTTAGATGGTGATCGCGTTATTGAGGCTAAAACACCGAGTTTGACCATCGCTAATATTGCACCCATTACTTCGGTATTGGCGCAAGGTAACGGTGAACCGGAATATAGGGATGGTTTTTTGGATATTACCTGGTTAGAAACCTTCGATGCGAGTCACGCCAAATACATGAGCATGTTTGATTTAACCATGGCTGGATTTTCACCTGAAGCGGCTAAATCTAACGAGAATATTCATCATTGCCAGGCCAAAGCTATTGAGTTGACGGTTGAAGGTGCAGAGAACTATGTTCTTGATGGCGAGATTTTCGAAGACTTACCCTTAACAATTAAGGTGCAACCTTCGTCGCTGCATGTGCTTGCGCCAGAATTGGCTGAAGCGCAACAGAGTCGAACAGTTAATATTGATAGTGGTGAAGAGCCTGATTCAGAAGAAAAATCAGCGGCCTAAGACGAAATCAAAAAAGTTTTTTTGAACGTGTTTTTGCGGCTTTTTTGAAATTGCTTTTGAAATCGTTTTTGATATTAGTTCTAAGAATAACGCTATTAAAAAAACCGCCGAAAATTATCGGCGGTTTTTTTATGGGAACCTCTGATTAATTCATTCGTGATTAAACCCGAGATTGAATTGGCGATTATCAGCTTTGTTTCGCCAACCATTTATCCATTAATTCTTCTAAAATCGATAAGGGCACCGCGCCATTTTCTAACAAAGCATCGTGGAAGGCGCGAACGTCAAATTGATCACCCAATTTTTGTTCAGCTTTTTCACGCAATTCACGAATTTTTAATTCCCCCATTTTGTAGGCCAATGCTTGGCCGGGCCAAGTAATGTAGCGATCTACCTCGGCGGTGATGTTGTGCAAGCTCAATGCGGAATTTTCGGCCATAAAGTCAATGGCTTGTTGACGAGTCCAGCCTTTGGCGTGAATACCTGTATCAACCACCAAGCGCAGTGCGCGCCACATTTCGTAGCTTAGGCGACCAAAATTAGTGTAAGGGTTATTGTAAAAACCCACCTCTAAACCTAGGCGCTCTGCGTATAAACCCCAACCTTCAATAAATACAGTGTTGTTAATGTCGCGGCGAAAATTAGGTACATCGTTTTCGTAAGCAAGGGCAATTTGTAAGTGGTGGCCCGGTACCGCTTCGTGCAGGGTGAGTGCTTCGAGGGTGTATAACGGACGAGCTTCAAGCAGCGAGGTGTTTATGTAATAAAAACCGGCTCGTGAGCCATCGGCGGCGCCGGGTGAGTAATAGGCCGTTGTGGTTTTTTCGGCGATATCCGCTGGTACCTCTTTAATACCGTAAGGATTTCTGGGTAATTTGCCAAATAGTTTTGGTAGTTCGCCATCCATTTTTTTAGCGATGGTGCTTACGTGTGCGACTAATTCTTCCGGTGTTTTTGCGTAAAATTGCTTATCAGTGCGTAAGTATTGAATAAATTCTTGTAGGCCGCCGTCGAATTCGGCTTGTTTAATGGCGGCAATCATTTCGTCGCGAATACGTTTTACTTCGCTTAAACCAATGTTATGAATCTGATCGGCGGTTAATTCTGTGGTGGTGTATTTGCCAATTAAAAATTGGTAAAGATCGTCGCCTTTTGGCCAATTGGATGCGCCGGGAATTTTAGCGCAGTTGGGTTGGTATTCTTTTGTATAGAATTCACCAAATAATGCAATTTGTGGAATTACCGATTCTTTAATGGCTGCTTTTGCTTGGGTTTGTAATGCTGTCTTGCGCTCTTCAGAGAATTTATTCGGTAACTTTAAAAAGGGCTCGTAAAATTTACTCTCTTCGGGATTATTTACCACGTGGGTGGTAATAGAGTTTTCGTAACCGGCCATGGAATCACAGCTTTGTACCAACCCTAACGATACCGCCTCGCGCGCGACTTCCAGCTCGTGGGCCATAAATTCTGGCACCGCTTGTAAGCGCTTAATGTAGTTTTGGTAAT
>CALMJT010000076.1 GCA_937864365.1 uncultured Alteromonadales bacterium
CTCGCGGCACAAGGATGTGTCGTCAATTTCAAGAACGGTAAGTGATTGAAATTGTTCCTATATTTTAGATTTTTATTATAAAATCTATTCTAATTTACTAATACGATATAATATTTAGACAGGATATTAATGTGAGGGATCATTAAGTGAAGAATGTAGAAGTTTTGAGTGGGCAATTGGTTGGCAATTTTCTTGAGTTTGATGTCGTAAAAGAGCGCTTTTTTACTGGGGTCTTAACTCTTTCGATTTATCCATTTCGAGAGATTTCAAAAGTAAGTTTAGTTAGTGAAGATGAAAAATTCGTTGTAGTAGATGTTTCGTTTAATGAAAAAATTGATGCTCGTCTAAAGCTATCATGTGCTCAATATAAGTTATTTATTCAATGTTTGAATGGTTATAAAACGGGGCCGAGAGGGCTGGACTTACCCACCCGGGAGGTGAGTTCGGTTGTGTGGATTTGGAGCGCTGTATTCATTCTTTTTATAGTTATCGGGCTCAGCGGATCTGATCCTGCTCCTAACGCTACACCCGCTCCTGTGGTTCTGAGTGGTGTTACCAAGGTGGACGTATGCAAAGCTGCGATCGAATATCTTTCTACAATGCGTGGTGATCAAAATGTGGCGGTCGATAAAGGAAGCATGGTAAGAATAAATCAAACTCGCGCTAGTGATGGAAAGCGTTTCTATTACGATTGTAAGCTTCAGGGAAATACAGTTATTTGGAGAATGAACCGAGTTGATGGGGTTATGGGGAGGTGGAGAGATACCGCCAGCGATCCTACGGTTACGTTCTCGGTTTCAAATGGGTATATATCGATAAAAGAAACCTACTAGATATTGCTATATTTTAAGAGCCTGAGCTTTTGTTCCGGCTCTTTATTTTTGCTTCAAGTCTATTACTTGCGCTATGAATATTTAATAATTTGTATCGAGATGATATTGCCTAAAAATTAGCAAATTTTTTCAGAAGTTGTCGGTGAGGGTTATAGATTCTATTTCAATAGCAGTGGACTACAGTCTGTTGGTTATATGCGTTCTATTTTTGATAGATAACATGGAAATATGCTAAAAGAAGAGGTCTATATCTGATAAGGCAAAAAATGCTTCTTTTTATATGGTACCAGAGGCCGGACTCGAACCGGCACGCTTTTAAGGGCGGGGGATTTTGAATCCCCTGTGTCTACCAATTTCACCACTCTGGCACATCGTGAGTACAGCAATTTTTACTTAATAAACAAGATGTTAGCACTTGTTTGTAGCTGCACTGCGAAGGAGGGCGTATTATAACTACGGTTTTGATGCCGTCAATAGTTTTACGAAAATTCTTTCGAAAGAATAGCACTCTGCTTTAAGTGTGGCGGGTTTTTAATCAATCTGTATCTATTAACTACCTAACTCCAGAGCGCACATCAACGACGCGATCTAGTTTGCAAAATTCATTCGTTTAAGAAATTAAAAGCATCTTTCGATTTGTTGGCCGTCTAAAAACACAAGCCTCGCAAATACGACAAATTTTCGATAGGCTGTGCCGCTTTTAACTGGTTAGCCTAATGTAATTTATGCAGCGTCAAGATTTTAACTTTGATCTACCTGAAGCACTCATTGCCTCTAAACCGCTTGAGAAACGCACATCGAGTCGGCTACTCGTTCTGGATGGTAATACAGGTAGTCTTCAACATCGGATTTTTACCGATATTCTTGAAATGGTTTCTCCCGGCGATTTGATGGTTTTCAACAACACCAAAGTCATTCCCGCCCGTTTATTTGGTAAAAAATCAACCGGTGGCCAGGTCGAAATATTAATTGAACGTATTACTGGTGATGATACTGCTCTTGCGCATGTACGTTCTAGTCGTTCGCCAAAACCTGGAAGTCAATTGCATCTTGAAAATGGTGCTGTGATTAACGTGGTAGGTCGAGCCGAAAATTTGTTCAAGCTCGAAATTAAAGAGCATTCCTTTATTAGTGTTCTAGAAGACATTGGGCACATTCCGCTGCCACCTTATATTCAGCGTGAAGACGACGAGTCCGATCGGCAACGTTACCAAACGGTATACAGTCGCGACGATAAAAAAGGTGCGGTCGCGGCACCAACGGCGGGATTGCATTTCGATCAACCGCTATTAGAAAGTTTAAAGAGTAAAGGTGTAGAGCTAGGGTTTGTTACTTTGCACGTTGGTGCCGGTACGTTTCAGCCTGTAAAGGTCGAAAAAATTGAAGAACACACCATGCACAGTGAATGGATCGAAGTCGATGAGCATTTGTGCGAGCAAGTTCGAGCAGCTAAGGCTCGGGGTAATCGAGTTATTGCCGTTGGTACTACCAGCGTACGATGTTTGGAAAGTGCTTCTTCAACAGGGGCCATCAATCCCATGACAGGTGATACCAATATCTTTATTTATCCGGGATATGAATTTAAAACCGTCGATGCCATGGTAACTAACTTCCATTTACCCGAATCAACTCTAATTATGCTGGTTTCTGCATTTGCAGGTATTGAACATACAAAAACTGCCTACCGTGTAGCAATTGAAGAACAGTATCGATTTTTTAGTTATGGCGATGCGATGTTTGTTACCAAACAGCGTCCAGTTTAAGCCTGTGAGTTAACCAGAACTTACCCAGATTAACCCTAAACAAGATTATTGAGCAGTTGAGTGACTGAATTAGAAAATACTCCCAATACTTCCCGTCAGTGCTTTATGTCGTTTGAATGCGATACCACTGATGGTAATGCCCGTCGAGGTCGTTTGAAATTCCCACGCGGTGTGGTTGAAACTCCAGCCTTTATGCCCGTTGGCACCTACGGCACGGTAAAAGGTATGTTGCCGCGAGATGTTGAAGAAATAGGCGCGCATATTATTCTAGGCAATACTTTCCACCTTATGCTTCGCCCGGGTACAGAAGTTGTTAAAAAACACGGCGACTTACACGACTTTATGCAATGGTCAAAGCCAATCCTTACGGATTCTGGTGGTTTCCAAGTGTTTAGTCTTGGTGATATGCGAAAAATCACTGAGGAGGGTGTTGCCTTTCGATCGCCAATCGATGGCAGTAAAGTATTCATCGATCCAGAAACATCCATGCAAGTTCAACGTGATCTGGGTTCTGATATCGTCATGATTTTTGACGAATGTACGCCTTACCCTGCAACCGAAGAAGAAGCAAAAACCTCCATGGAGCTTTCTCTTCGTTGGGCTAAACGCAGCAAAATTGCTCATGGTGATAGCCCTTCGGCATTATTCGGAATCATTCAGGGCGGCATGTATAAAAATCTTCGCGAGATTTCTTTAAACGGCCTAACCGATATCGACTTCGATGGCTACGCCATTGGCGGACTCTCGGTTGGTGAGCCCAAAGAAGAAATGATCAAGGTACTGGATTATCTTCCAGAAACTATGCCGGCGAATAAACCCCGCTATTTGATGGGCGTTGGCAAGCCCGAAGATATTGTTGAGTCTGTCTTACGTGGCGTTGATATGTTTGACTGTGTAATGCCAACGCGTAATGCGCGTAACGGGCATTTATTCACCAGTGAAGGTGTTATCAAAATTCGTAACGCCAAACATCGCGGCGATACCAATCCTTTAGATAGCCAATGTGATTGCTACACCTGTAAGAATTTCAGTCGTGGTTATCTGTATCATCTAGACAAGTGTGGCGAAATTTTAGGTGCTCAATTAAACACCATTCATAATTTACGCTTTTATCAGACACTCATGTCTCGGTTAAGATTGGCCATCGAAGAGCATCGTTTAGATGAATTCGTACAACAGTTTTATGCTGAACAGCGAATCGAACGACCAGAGTTTGCCAAGCATTTTCAGCCGCAGGCGCCCAATAACGACATTCTTTAGGCAATTCGATAAGCACAGGGCTTGATATAAAATTTTTCAGCCTAATTTTGTAAAAGCTTTTGTTTATATGGTTATAATCCAAGCCCTTTAAGTAGCGCTAGAAGTATTGTGTTGAGTCTTTATAGCGATTTGACCAGTAATTCTGTCGTTCAACAGTAATATTCGAAGAAAAACTGGCTTTGTTTGCAAAGTCTGATGGAACTGACTAATGCTCAACCGTTACCCGCTGTGGAAATACATACTGATCCTGTTTGTGATCGTTTTGGGGTTTATCTACGCAGCCCCCAATCTCTATTCACCTGATCCTGCTATTCAGATTACTGGACAGTCCAGTAGCCTAGTGGTTGATCAGACTGCACTCACAAAAGCCAAAAAAGCATTGGATGACAAGGGAATTGCTTATTTTGGCGAGACGCTTGGCGAAAAATCGATATTAATTCGATTTACGTCGGCAGAAGTTCAACGAGAAGCGCGTGAAACCGTGCAACTTGCGCTAAGCCGTGATTACGTTGTGGCGTTAAACCAAGCTTCTAATACACCCGACTGGTTACAAAGCTTAGGTGCTTCACCAATGAAGTTGGGTCTTGACCTTTCTGGTGGTGTTCACTTTTTATTAGAAGTTGACACCTTAGATGCCGTCAGCAAACGTCAAGAGACCAACGCCACGGAGTTACGTCGTCAATGGCGTGAAGCTGAAGCTCGATACGAAGGCCGTGTAGTTGCAGACAGCAACAATGTTATTGAAGCGCGTTTTCCCGATGCAGATGAACGCAGCAAAGCCATTAGCGTGGTTCGCAGTGAATTTCCACAGTTGGTTTGGACAACCGACGAGCGTAACGACAAGTACTTCCTTCAGTTAACTATGTCTGAAACTGCCATTCGTGAAATCGAAGATTATGCAGTTTCGCAAAACTTAGTCACTCTGCGTAACCGTGTTAACGAATTGGGTGTGAGCGAGCCTTTGGTTCAGCGCCAAGGCCGTAATCGTATCGTTGTTGAATTACCGGGTGTACAAGATACCGCTGAAGCTAAGCGTGTTATTGGTAAAACCGCTAACCTAGAGTTCCGTTTAGAGGCAGAACCCAATACTCCAGTAACTCAGAGAGAAGAATTTGGCTTTCGCAGCGATGAAGGCTCTCGCTTTGGTAGAACCGCATGGCTAGAGCGTACGCCAATTATTACTGGTGAGAATGTATCTAACGCAAAACCTAACACCGACTTCCAAACAGGTTTACCAAAGGTTGATATCACTCTCGATAGTGAAGGTGGTACCAAAATGCATCGTGCGACACGAAATAACATCGGTCGTGCGATGGGCGTATTGTTTGTTGAGACTAAAACCGAAGATAAGAGATCGTTCAACAGCAAAGGTGAAGAAGTAATCATCTCAGAACGAGTTGTTGAAAAGAAAATTATCAGTTTGGCAACAATTCAAGGCGCTCTGGGTGTTCAGTTCCAAATTACTGGCCTAGACAGTCCCGCAGAAGCGTCTGAACTCGCATTGTTATTACGGGCTGGTGCTTTGGCTGCGCCAATGTTCTTTGTTCAAGAAAGCACCATTGGTCCGTCATTGGGTGCCGAAAATATCGAACTAGGTTTGATATCGGTACAGCTTGGTCTTGCCTTAGTCCTGTTGTTCATGTTCATTTGTTATCGAGTTTTCGGCTTTGCCGCCAACATCGCCCTTGCCGCCAACATTGTTTTGCTCGTGGCAATCATGTCGATATTTGGGGCAACGCTTACGCTTCCAGGTATAGCGGGTATTGTATTAACCGTGGGTATGGCGGTAGATGCTAACGTGTTGATCTTCTCTCGAGTTCGAGAAGAGTTGAAAAATGGTTTGCAGGCTCAATCGGCGATCAGTGCTGGTTTTGATCGCGCATTTACGACCATCTTAGATGCAAACATCACTACATTTATTGTGGCAGTGATCTTATTTGGTATTGGTTCTGGCCCCGTCAAGGGCTTTGCGGTAACACTTATGATCGGTATTTTAACATCGATGTTTACCGCTATTTTGGTGACACGTGCCGTAGTGAACCTCATTTATGGTGGTAAAAAAGTCCAAAAACTTTGGATTTAAGACGGGCATTAAACCCTTCTTCCGCTGCACATTACCCAATAATTCAACGCCGAACAAAATAAACGGTTTGGCGTTAAAAGGTTAAAAAGGCTCTCTCGATGTCTGAAACGAACGCAAAAAATATTTCTGGGAAAAGCGCAATTTCCTTCATGAAATTCAGAAAGCTCGCAATGAGCTTTTCCTTAATTTTAATCATTATTTCACTGGTATCTTTATCGGTAAAAGGTCTCAAATTTGGCCTAGACTTTACCGGCGGAACACAAGTTGAAGTTGAATACGACAAGCCCGCCGATTTGACAAAAGTTCGCCAACAGCTTGCTGACGCCGGGCATGATGATGCTGTGGTTGTCTACTTTGGTGTCGAAACAGAAATTCTTATTCGTCTGCAAGCAGAAGACTCCCAAGCCGCTGATCGAACTCAGGTTGGTCAAGAAGATGAGGGCAGCTCTGACCAGTCACTTGGAGATGAGATCATATCTGTTCTTGAAGCCGATGGTAGTAAGGTTACGCTCAAACGAATTGAATTTGTTGGACCCCAAGTAGGTGACGAGCTGCGCGAAGACGGCGGCCTTGGAATGCTATTCGCGCTGCTTGTTGTTATGGGTTACGTGGCATTTCGCTTCCAGTACAAATTCTCTGTCGGCGCTGTTGTCGCCTTGATTCACGACGTCATCATTGTTCTGGGTGTTTTTTCAATTTTAGGTTTAGATTTTGACCTTACGGTTTTGGCCGCGGTACTTGCGGTTATTGGTTATTCGCTTAACGATACCATCGTAGTAGCTGACAGAATTCGTGAAAATTTCCGCCGTGTTCGTCAATCCAGTCCTCTTGAGATCATCGATATCTCGTTAAATGAGACCCTCGGTCGTACTCTTATGACCTCCTTAACAACGTTATTGGTATTGTTCGCCTTGTTCTTTGTGGGTGGAGAATTAATTCGAGGTTTCTCAATTGCGCTTATCGTTGGTGTTGGTATTGGTACCTATTCTTCGATTTACGTTGCGGCCAACATTTTATTGTTGATGGGTTTAACCCCACAAGATCTGATTGAGCCGGTGAAAGAAGGCAGTGAAGTTGACGATATGCCTTAAGCGATTCAGAGTGAGGCGTTTTGGTTTACGCCTTCTGTGTCAATCAGTTACCCGAGCCTAGGCTCGGGTAATTTTTTTGTGCGAATAAAAAACTTCTCGCTAATTTTTCCACGGATTTTTCTTGAGTTTTAAATGCTCATTAAAAATCGTAATTAATTTCTTCTTTTCTCTGTGTTGTTTGAAGTTGGTAGCTGGGTTAGATTGAACGATTGAATTCGTTAGATACTCGGTTTCACATGACGCAGTCCGATAACCTAGAACCCAACAGCGCCAACCACAAATTACAGTGGTTACAGCATCTACAGATGACCAACGAGCAAATTGCTCTGGTTAAACGCTACCGTTGTTTAGTAGGAATCGACGGATTCGGTTTTTGGCAATGGAATTACGCAAACCAGTCATTTCATTGCCACGGACAACTCTATTTCGACGCAGGTTACACAACCGAAGACATAGAATCCCTTGAAAACGCTACCGAGGTTCGTGGCTACATTCATCCCGACGATCTTGATCGATCCATAGTCATCGTTCGTCACCACGTGCAACGCCAGTCGCCCATACACTTTACATTCAGATTGCTCCGTAAGTCTGGAGATTATTTATGGGTTACTACCATAGGGAGTTCTATTCGCGATGAACATGGCCGAATAGCTACCATCGTAGGTGTTGTCTTTGATGCAACCAATCTTAGGGCCAGTCAAGAAGCACTTAGAGAAGCGGAACTCAGATTGCAGCGCATTATGAGCGCATCCAACGACGGTATTTGGGAATGGAAAGCGAATAATCCTCAGGTCGAGTTTTCTGAGCGAGTGCTTCAGCATTTGGGATTTGAACACGTCAATGAACTTGTCGATGGGAACGAAAGTTTAATTTCTGCGTGGATCAAACGGATACACCCGTCTGATCAACGAAAGTTTAAAGTAAAGCTGAAGTCGGCTCTTAAACATAGGAAATTTCTCGACGTTGATTATCGAATAGCCGATAAGAATAATGTCTATCGATGGGTTAGAACCCGAGCCAACGCGCGTTTTAATGCTCAAGGTCGACCCATTGTTATCTCGGGCACCAATATTGATATTACCGATATTAAATTAGCACAAAGTAAGCTATCAGCCGCTCGTGATCAGGCGGAGCAGGCAAACCAATCAAAATCTAAATTTCTCTCGGGCATGAGTCGGCATTTAAGAACGCCCATGAACGCCATATTGGGTTATGCGCAGCTGTTTGAATATGATCATAATTTAACTCAGCAACAACGCGACAACATGCGTGAAGTGAGAAAGGCTGGCGAGCATTTAATACAATTAATTGACGACGTGTTGGACCTTTCTAAAATTGAATCTGGCAATATCACTTTAACGAATGAACCAACACTAGTGAGTGATATTGTTAGAGATTGCATTAACCTCAGTCATCCACAAGCCAACAAATATGGCGTTTCTATTACTTCTGAAATTGATGAGACCGAGGCCTTATACGCCGACTGCGATCGCGTTCGATTGAAGCAAATTTTGTTAAACCTCATTAGCAACGGTATTAAATACAATCGGCCTTCTGGTTGGGTCAATATTAAAGTGTTTATACTCGATGAAAATGAGCTGTGTATCAGCGTTGAAGACAACGGATTTGGTATTGCAGAAGAAGAAAAAGGTAAATTATTTCAGCCGTTTAACCGATTGGGCGCAGAAAAAACAACCATCGAAGGCAGTGGCGTTGGCTTGGTTATTACTAAAAATCTAGTTGAAATGATGCATGGTGCCATCAGCTTTTATACCCAAGAAGGCGTGGGCAGCTGCTTTGAAATTCATCTAAAACGCTGCGATGACCTTTCTGAAGTTGCACCAGAGACCATTGGCAAAATTTTAAAAGAACAACGCAGTATTCAACTTAATATAGCGTCGACAAAAACTGTTTTATACATTGAAGATAACACCGCCAATCTCCGTTTAATGGAGAAATTTATTGAGCATATCAACAATGTTGAACTCGAAGTTGCGACAGACCCGTTATTGGGTGTCTATAAAGCTCGAAGACTGCAACCTAATTTAATTTTACTCGATTTAGAAATTCCAGGACTGAATGCTCCAGAAATCATTGAGATTTTAAAATCGGATTCTGCAACAGCAACGATTCCTGTAGTTGCTTTGTCTTCAAACCGTGAAGAAGGTAAAAATTTCTCTAAAAGAAACCAGTACGCCGGTAAAAAAATTCGTCCTGAATTAATGTCCGAATTTCCGTTAGAAGACAAGTCAATTCCCAGTTTATTGGATCATTCGGCATCTAACTTTGCCGGTTCGGATTTTTATTCTTATTTAGTAAAACCTTGGAATATTGATCAGATCGTTAGTTTGCTTGAGAGCGTTTTTGTTGAGCCAAATGCAGAAGGCTCGGTTGCGCAACTTGATTTACCTTTGCAAGGTGAGTGATTGTATGTTTACCAGCACTTTGGAATTACGTCATTATGGATAAAAACATCGACAAAACCGATAGTGATCCAATATTAACTCAGTCTGCAACAAGCACTGGGACGGATTCTATTGCAGTCGATAATGCAGCCGGTAAAAACAAGCCCGATGATTCGAAAAATTCATCAACAAATCCACCTAATCAAAGCCTTTATTCAAAATATTCACCAACATTTCCAGTACTTGGCCAAGCGATTGATGTCAGTCGCCATATTCCGCTATCGCGTAATATCGCTTTAGCTCCTTTATTCCCTGCTGGTGTTTCCTATTCACAGAAAAATAGCCACAAAGAAATCGCTCATATTTCTGATCGATTCTCAAAAATGCAAAATATTTCTGGGTTTGGCTATTGGGAATGGAATTTTGAAACAAATGTTTTTCGGGTATTTCCAGGGCAACTCTGGCGAGAAATGGGTTATTCATTAGGTGATATGGGCCGCATTAAATCTATTGATGACGCCTACGAGTTTGTTCACCCAGAAGACCAAGAAAAAATATCAGCCTGCGCGCAGAGGCATTTTGAATTTAATGCGCCTTACAGCGAGTCGTACAGAATGCGTAACCGCGACGGTTCATATCGTTGGGTGCAAGGGCAGGCCAGTTCTATTCGCAATCGAAACAACGAAGTTATTTATTTTGCCGGTGTTAATTACGATATTACTGAAGAAAAACGCGTTGAATTTGCGTTACGAGAAAGCCAAATTCGTTTTGCTCGTATTCTAGAATCATCAAACGATGGCGTTTGGGAATGGAGCCGTAAAGATCGAACCATTAATTTCTCGCAAGGTTGCTGGGCCTTGTTGGGCTTTAGTATCGACGATTTGGAAATGGGTAATAACCAAACGCGAAAGTGGTTAATTCGAATTCATCCTCAAGACCGAGCCAGGGTTGAGAACGAGATTTATCAGAAGGTCAAAAATGCGCAAGCGTTTGATTTAGAATATCGGATTTTAAATCGTACCGGACAGTGGCAGTGGATTCGTACACGAGGTGATGTAATCACGAATTCGCAAGGCGAGGTAGAGTTTTTATCTGGTGCTCATGTGGATATTACCGAAATTAAAAATTCGCAAGAGCGAATTCTTGCAGCAAAAAATATGGCCGATAAAGCCAATAGGGCGAAATCGGAATTCTTGTCGAGCATGAGTCACGAATTGCGCACGCCCATGAATGCTATTCTCGGCTTTACTCAGCTTTTTGACAGAGACAAAAACTTAACACCTGATCAAGCTGAGAATATTGTTGAAATAAAAAAAGCTGGCAAACAGTTGCTTAGATTAATCAACGATGTTTTAGAGTTTTCAAAAATTGAAGCCGGAAAGATGCTACCGCAACTTCGGCCTACCAAGCTCGAAAGTGTTATTTCTGAAGTGGTTGAACAATTACGTTCATTAGCAAATAAGCATTCCGTTAAAGTAAGCTTTACCCAAGATGAATCCAATACCACCTTTGTCAATGCTGATAGAAACTGTTTGAAACAAGCATTAATTAAGTTATTGACCAATGCGATTTTGTACAACTCAAAAAACGGTTCGGTAGCAATTTATTTAACAGATATGGCTCCCGATTACGTCACCATATCTGTGAACGATACAGGCAAAGGAATTCCAAAAAAATATCATGCGCAATTGTTTGAGCCGTTTGCTGAGTTTGAAAACAGATCTTCTTCACCGCCGGGTAATGGTGTAGGTTTGGCCATTTGTAAACAACTGGTCGAATTAATGGATGGACGTATTACTTTCGAAAGCTCGGAGGACGTAGGCAGTAGCTTCAAAATTTGTTTGCCTGTAGCCAGTAATGTTGTTAACGAAACGCAGCTTACGGGAGAGTTTAAAGCAACCGATTTTGTGAATTTTGACCAAAACCTTTTTCAATCGAAAAAGATCTTATACGTTGACGATGACGCTAAAAGTCGGAATTCTTTAACGCAATATTTTAGTAGTTTCAAAGATTTAACATTTATTGTTGCAGCTGAGGGTATTAAAGGCTTGTTCGAAGCAAGAAATACTCGGCCAGATATTATTTTTTATGATCTGCATATGCCAGGTGTCGATGGTTATGAGTTTATTAAAATCATTCGTAATGATCCCAACACACGATTAATCCCGATTATCGCGTTGTCTGAAATCGTGAATAAACAGCAAATGCGGGATGTAATTGAGGCAGGTTTTAACGATGTGCTTTCAAAACCCTTAGATATTGAACAACTGACGGTGATCGCATTACAGCTTATAAATTAGAGGCCGATGGCGCAGCATCTGAGTGTTTAGGAAACTCTGATTAACCTAGAGTTTCTCGCGACACAAGGATGTGTCGCCAA
>CALMJT010000077.1 GCA_937864365.1 uncultured Alteromonadales bacterium
TTTCAATTTCTGTCCTCTGATTAAATCAGGGATGAGTTAATCAGAGGTTCCTAAAAGTAATCGATCACACGCTTTTGGTTAATGGCCCAGAGTTTAAGAGCAAAGGGTTATTTGCTAGTACGGGTATCTTACATACACAATTAAATATTGAACGTCAGTCTGGTTATCAGTTTAGTAAATACTTGCTTGAGTTGCCGATCAATATTTCGCTGCTATTTCTAGTTTTTTGCAATTAGATCTTGTCTCTTACCGATGAATTTGCAGATATTGATTCGAATCGGTAAGGTGGTCATTTCAAGTTCTCTTGCGGAGTTCTGTTACTTCATCGTTTTGTTGGATTGCATTACCCGTGCTGGCTGATTTTTTGACTAAGTACTGATAATTCTTGAATCAGTACTGATAAATTTTGACTAAGTACTACTAATATTAAGAGCTCCCAAGGGTTTTTTTGTGCTTTACTTTTTAGACTTTTAACCCTACTGTCGCGGCCAATTTTAAGAGCTGCTCTTCCCGATGTAACGTAGAAATTTTCGACAGCTAAATAAGCGCTGACATCGAAAAACGGCACGTTGTTACCCAAAAATTTCATATTTTTTACAGGATTTTTAATGAGAATAGCGATACTTTCTCGCAATGAGTCGTTGTACTCTACCAATAGATTGGCTGAAGAAGGTCGTTTGCGAGGGCATGAGGTTCAAATTATCGATACCTTGCATTGTTACATGGATATTACAACCTCGTCTCCGTCGGTAAGATACGACGGTAAGCCTTTACCAAAATTCGATGCAGTAATTCCAAGAATCGGCGCCTCGATTACTTTTTATGGCTCGGCGGTTGTTCGCCAGTTTGAGATGATGGGAACGTTTTGTTTAAATGAGTCCGTCGCAATTAGCCGTTCTCGGGACAAGTTACGTTCTTTGCAATTATTGTCTCGAAGAGGCGTAGGCTTACCGAGAACCGGTTTTGCCAGCAAGCCCGACGATGTAAAAGACTTAATCAGGCACGTTGGCGGTGCTCCGCTGGTGATTAAGTTACTTGAGGGAACTCAGGGGATTGGTGTGGTCTTGGCCGACAGCAACAAAGCGGCTGAGAGCATCATAGAGGCTTTTATGGGTTTAAAAGCTAACATTTTAGTGCAAGAATTTATTTCTGAAGCCGGTGGTGCCGATATTCGGTGTTTTGTTGTAGGTAATAAAGTAGTTGCTGCGATGAAGCGCAAGGGTGCAGAGGGAGAATTTCGCTCTAATTTACATCGTGGTGGAACCGCAACTCTGGTTAAGCTTACCAAAGAAGAACGTGCTACAGCTCTAAACGCCGCCAAGGTAATGGGTTTAGGTGTATGTGGTGTGGATATTTTGCAATCAAACCGTGGTCCGTTAGTGATGGAGGTTAACTCTTCTCCAGGATTAGAAGGTATTGAAGTAGCAACGGGTAAAAATGTTGCTGGCTTAATTTACGAATATATAGAGTCACAGGCGCAGCAGCCAATTAATACTCGTACAAAGGGTAAAGGTTGAGATTCCGTGTGCTGTAATTAACACATAGGAGACCTCGATTAACCCAAGGTTTCTTGCGACACAAAGATGTGTCGTCAATTTCAAGAGCGACAAGCAATTGAAATTGTAAAGAAATTGTAAATCCAATTTTCAATTTCTGTCCTCCGATAAATCACGGATGAATAAATCGGAGGTTCTTATAGTTAACTGAATTATTTATTGTTGTTTGGATTGTTAGTTGAATGTCATCTCGTGAAATTTTTTTAACGCTTGGGGTTTTGTTAGCCTATTGGATTGTGCGTAAAAATCTGCGCAAAATTGTCGAGAGAATTGGAAAAGAAAAAAATATTCCCACTAAGCGCGTTCGTTACGTAAACGCCACCTTACAAATTCTATTTGCATTGATAGTGGCAATCGCTTTGTGCGTTATTGTTGGCTATGGCTACAGTGATATTAGCGTATTTTTAGGTTCAGCGTTCGCGGTTATTGGCGTTGCTTTGTTTGCCCAATGGTCGATACTGAGTAACGTGACCTCCAGTGTTATTGTCTTCTTTTTCTTTCCGTATCGAGTTGGCGATTTTATTGAAATTCTCGACGGCGATAATTCATTTGGGGGTGAGGTGTACGAAATTACCTTATTTCACGTCATCTTAAAAACACCAGAAAATGATTTGTATACGTATCCAAATGCCATGGTCTTTCAGCGGGCTGTTAAAATTTTGAATAAAAAAGGCCGACCTCCCGCCACTCAGGAGATGAATCATGACTCAAGTTCTTGAAGGAAAGTTTATTATTGGCGCCTTAGAGGTTTGTAATCTGCCGGAGCTTTCAATCTACGATTTACAGGTTCGAATAGATACAGGTGCGAAAACATCGTCATTACATGTTGATAATCTGCGCCGTTTTACCAAATCAGGACGACCTTGGGTTCGGTTTGATATTCATCCAGATATGTACAATGTTGAGACAGTTGTTGAGTGCGAAGCAAAAATTTCCGACATTAGAAACATTAAGTCATCTAATGGCGTGGCGGAAGAACGCTACGTAATTAGAACTTTAATGGAAATGGGTCAACACAGCTGGCCCATTGAACTCACCTTGACGAATCGCTCTGACATGACCTTTCTGATGTTATTGGGTCGTGAAGGGATGGGCAAACAAGTACTGGTTGATCCTTCAGAAACTTTTGTATTAACTACAGAAACCTAACCTGTGCTGCTATCGACTAATAGCCGTTAACTGCACAAATGAATCAGCTTTTGGCTACTATCTGGAGCGTCGGCTGGTTCATGGGTTACCAAAATGCTGGGTAGATTAGCAGCCGTTAGCTGTTGAAATAAAAACTCTTTCATATTTATGCGCCGTTGGCCTTCAAAAATTGAGAAAGGCTCATCCAACAAAACAGCTTGAGGTTTAGCGAGTAAAACCTTAAGTAATGCCACTTTGAACTTTTGTTCTTTCGATAAACTTTCTGGGCCGAATCGTCTTACCTTATCTAATTTGAACGCCTCTAGCGCTTGCCAAATAATTTCATTGGAATTTTTTTCAACTTTGCTCATATTAACCTTTAAGTTGCCTTCTACGGATAAGTAAGGGAACAACAAAGGGCTGCGGTACAAGCAACCTAAACGACGTTTATGTGGAGCGAGTTGAGCGATGTTGGCGTGGTTTAAAAATATCCCACCCGTCGCGGCAAAATCGTTGGGAAGAAATCCGGCAATAAACGCAAGCAATGCAGACTTACCGCAGTTTTGATCGCCGACAATCGTTAGTACTTCCGAATTTTTTATAGTCTCATCGACAAAAACAATTTTTCTGGTGTTGTGGCTAATACTGATATTGTCGAGTTTTAACTGATTTTGGTTGCGATAAGACATAGATAACTCGGCGCAAAAAGGTAAAAATAAAAAAGTGTGCTAAAAAATTATTAAAATACGGTTGTTCTATGGATAATTTTAGACCTGTATCTATAAATCACCCATTTTACCGCTTTAATTTATTAAAACTTTACCTTTGCACAATTGTATCCAACGGCTCGGTTAAATTACGTCTAGAAAAGGGTGTCATATTTGTGCGCTAACATAAGACCATTGATTATAGGAAACTCTGATTAACCAGAGTTTCTCGCGACACAAGGATGTGTCGCCAATTTCAAGAACGGTAAGTGATTGAAATTGTGAAGAAATTGGAAATCGCATTGTCAATTTCTGTCCTCTGATTAAATCATGGATGAGTTAATCAGAGGTTCCTATAGGAATCTCTGAACATGGTTTTGTAGAGGTATTTTGTGAGTAGCAGTTGCAAATGTGAATTCAGATTTTTATATAATTTCAACGAGTTATCGTATTGGAAGCGAGTGCTGGTACCAGTGTTATTGAACATTCTCGCCTAATTTTGGTGTCTAAAAGCCGCGTTGAAGAAACTGACAATACTCAGCGCAAAACGCGAGTGAATGACTGTTTGGTTAAGAATCGGACATTATATGGTAAATATTTCTTTGTCGTATCACGCTCATAAACATTATTCAGATAGAGCCGGTTGGTTAAGAGCGGCGGTTTTTGGCGCAAATGACGGTATTGTTTCAACCGCCAGTTTTATTATTGGTGTCCATGCCAGTGGCGCGACCCAAGAGACTATTTTATTAGCCGGATTTTTAACGCTTATCGCCGGAGCCGTGTCTATGGCCGCGGGGGAATTTGTTTCTGTAAGTTCGCAAGCCGATATTGAACAGGCTGATTTACAGATGGAAAGTGAATCTCTCGCGAAAAATACTGAGTTAGAACTCAAAGAACTTACTGAAATATATTGTGCCCGAGGATTAAAACCCGAATTAGCCAAGGAGGTTGCGCTGCAACTTACCGAGCACAATGCTTTAGAAGCACACGCCAGGGATGAAATTGGCATAACCGAAACAACGAAAGCTAATCCATTAATGGCGGCATTTTCTTCGGCTGCGGCATTTGTTTTAGGTTCTATTTTGCCGTTGATTTCTGCGTGGATAGTGCCGATAGACTTTATTACCTGGGTAACAGCATTATCATCTTTATTAACGTTGGGATCACTCGGGGCGTTATCGGCGTATTTAGGCGGTGCAAAAATGCTAAAGGCAACAATACGCGTGGTTATTTGGGGGTGTTTGGCAATGTTGATTACAGGTTTTGTTGGTTCGTTAATTGAAATTCCTGTTATTTAATAATCAACGACTTTTTAGAACGAATAACAATTTAGAACGAATAACAATTTAGAGCAAATAACAATTTTTAAATAAATAAGGCAGTTATTGAGTAAAAATTTCTAATGCTAATTGTGTTTGCTTAGATAGAATTTTGAATGGCATCGTTTGCATTACTTTATTAGAAACTGTAAGTAGTATAAAGTTTTCAGCGATACAAGGGTGTATCGCCAATTCCAAGAATAGTAAATGATTGAAGCTGTGAAGAAATTGGAAATCTTATTGTCAATTTCTGTCCTCTGATTAAATCATGCAGGAGTTAATCAGAGGTTCTTATTGTATTACAGCTGGGTGCTGCGATATTTGGGAAATGTCGAAATTAATTGGCTGCGGTTGAAAAATCTTGCGCGAGACCTTGCTGAAATCAATTGATGATCAGCGTTGCGCCAAAGTTTGTTGATCCAATAAATTGGCGTAGAGCTTGGTAATTTCATCCATATTTTTGAGCATAATATCGGTAGTTCCGGTGATTACAAATACTAATCTTTCGCCTTTCAGGTGCATATCGCCTTCAAAACCACGCGTGGCATATTCTAGGTGGCCTTCGGTTTTTTTAATTTTTCGCGTGATTTCATCGCTATTAAAGCGGTTATTTTTTAAATATTTTAAAGTGAGTTCATACTCATTAAGATCGGCCTGTAAATTTTCTAAACCCTGCTCAGAAACACCCCAGTAATAGGCTAGATAATTCTTGGCAATACGCTGAGACAGCATTCGTTGACGGCCCGATAGATTTACAATTTCGGCGCCGGATTGACCCGAAATTTTCTCTAAATTACCCACGTAATGATGAGCTGCTTGCAGTAGATCATCACTTTTTTGATAGAGCAGGGCGGCGGCCTCTTTACTAATTTCACCCTCAGCAATTAACTTAAATTCACGCCATAAATTTCGCACCGCAAATAAATCAGTTTTAATGGCATCTGCTTCAGAAAGTGATTCCAATGTATCGAGATTTTCTTGAAACTCCAAAGTACAACGTTGCAGTTGTTCTTTGTAACGCGCTTGATCGGGCTGAATACCAGAAAGAATAAAATACTGGGTAATACGTTGCGACAACATCCTTTGTCTTCCCGCAATGTTAATCGCGTCCCCCATGGTTATCGCGAAGATATCTTGGGCAAAAAACATCAAAATGAAAACGAGAAGAGTTTTCTTCATTAAGTTGCTCCTAAATTAAATGAAAAGAGTACGGAAACTAATCGAAGAGTTAGGTTTTGTACTTAATGGGTGCAGCACAATTTGAACCAATTTTATTTGGTGCGTTGATAAATATGAAAATAACGTAAAAATGACATAGATTTAATCATTTTTATGTTTTATGCATTAATTATGTGCGTATATTTTGGCAATTTAATTAGTATTATTGTTCAATATTGGGTCATAAACGTATTTATTTTTGAAAAATGACTTCCGGTGGGGCGAAACAGGGTCTTGATTAGTCTCTTATTAATGTAGTTCGATTTTTATTAGTCTTAGATAATGTACCTAAGTTAATCGATTAGGGTTTCTGTTAATCGAGTAGCGTTTCTATAGGGGATAATGATTAATTTATTTATGATTTCATCAGAGTCGAAAGTTGACTGGTGATTTCCACTTTCTCACAATTTCAACCACTTACCATTCTTACATTTGGTGATAAACCTCTAGTGTCGCTTGAAGCTCTGGGTTGATCAAAGTTTCTTATAATTCAACACTCGTAAAATTGTCTTGCGGTTCTTAGGTTATTTACATTAGAAGTTGTGAGCCAACGAATCGTAATCGCTAATTTGTCGCAGTAAGAGTGTTACACTCTGTTAATCGATAGTTTTAGAGAAACTCCGATTGAAAAGAAGTTTTTGGTGAAGCAAGGATGTTCCAACAATGATCTTGATTGGGATGTAAAGTAATTGAAATCAATTTTTTCTATTGTCTGGTGAATTCAGGATGGATTAGTCAGATGTTAGTGAATTGTACTGGCGTAGTTTTCGAGTTGAAGGAGTTGAAATGGCAACAGGTCTATTAGCGTTGTTGGATGATATCGCCACTATTTTGGATGATGTTGCTTTAATGACTAAGGTGGCTGCCAAAAAAACCGCAGGTGTTTTGGGCGATGATTTGGCACTTAATGCCGAGCAGGTCACTGGGGTTCGTGCCGATAGAGAGTTGCCGGTGGTTTGGGCAGTTGCACTGGGATCATTAAAAAACAAATGTATATTGGTTCCCGCGGCACTATTGATCAGTGCTTTTATACCGTGGCTAATTATTCCTTTATTAATGTTAGGTGGCGCTTTTTTATGTTTCGAAGGCTTTGAGAAATTAGTGCATAAATTCACCAAAGACGACGAGCACAAAAAGGAGGTTTTAACAGCACTTCATGATCCTAACATCAGTTTGGAAGAATTTGAAAAAGATAAAATTAAAGGTGCAATTCGTACTGATTTTATTTTATCCGCAGAAATCGTAGTAATTACTTTGGGAACTGTTCAAGAATCTTCTCTTGCTATACAAATAGGTGTTGTTGCGGGTATCGCTTTGGTGATGACCATCGGTGTCTACGGTGTTGTTGCTGGTATTGTTAAATTAGACGATTTAGGCTTATTTTTAATTAAAAAGGCTGATCAGACTAGCTCGGAGTTTTCGTTTAAACGATCTGTTGGTAAAGCTATTTTGGCGATTTGCCCTTATATTTTAAAAACATTAACCATTGTTGGTACAGCTGCGATGTTTTTGGTGGGTGGCGGCATCTTGTTGCACGGATTACCCATTTCCCATGAATTAATTCATTGGATTGATGAAATGTTTCATGGCGTTTACGCGGCGAGTTTTTGGAGTGGTTTAGCACACGTGCTCATTAATGCAGTTACCGGAATTGTTGCTGGTGCAGTTATTTTGTTGGTTGTTAATATGATCAACCGTAAAAAGTCATTAGCTCATTGAGTCAGATTTAACTGCATAACGGTAATTTAGTTTTGGGTTTTATATTTAACGCATTAAATCAATAATTACAGAGAGCTCTGGTTTAATTGCAGTTTCTTGTAGTTAAACAGATCTGCTCAAATAATTTGTTTTATTGGTTGAAAATAGGGTAATAGCACGGATTTTCAAATTCTATTATTGTAAGCTTGAAGAAAGAATACAGACTTTTTAGTAACCTCTGACTAACTCCTTCATGAATTAATCGGAGGTGCCTATTGTTGAACTATTTTCATTACAAAGTAAGGAGATTTCAATGGCTGATACAGAGAAGGTATCTGGCAGTTGTTTGTGTGGTGCAGTGTCTATTGAAGCGCCTTCTGCGGCTAAGGTAGTCGGTGTTTGTCATTGCAGCATGTGCAGAACCTGGGGCGGTGGCCCTTATCTTGCGGTAGATTGCCAAAGTGATGTGGTTATTGACGGTAAAGAAAACATTACTGCCTATAACTCTTCGCAGTGGGCTGATCGCGCATTTTGTTCAAAATGCGGAACGCATCTGTATTACTACTTGAAACCAAAAGATCAGTATATGATGACCGCCGGCTTTTTAAATCTATCGGATGATGCAGTCATGGCAGCGCAAATTTTTATTGATGAAAAGCCAAATTATTACTGCTTTGCCGAAGATACTCCTAAGTTCACCGGTGAAGAATTTATGAAGATGATGGTTGGCGAATAAAATCTTGATTGTTCCGTTTCTAAAAAGCACCTTTTGAAGGTGCTTTTTTATGTGTATGATTTTTCAGAACCTATATTCGGTTAGAAATTTAGGCGAGAAGAAATTTTTCAGGCTATAAAAACCGCAAAAAGTTAAATGCCTGTGATTGAAAAGTTTGTAATTAAAAAGAAATGTATTTGACTGCCACAGAATCTACCAACCAAACATTGTTTTCAGATAAATAAAATTCAATTCCGTCTAGTCTCATTGCCTTTGTGTTAATGACTAAAACCCGGGGTTTTCCGTATCTTTGGCCGACATTAATTGCCGTATTTTTATCACTGGATAGGTGTACATGTTGTCGATTTTTCTTGATAAGTCCTTGTTGTTTAATGCTATCGACAAATCGTTCGGCAGTGCCGTGGTAGAGAATTTCAGGCGGCTCTTTGGCGGCCAAACCTAATTCAATGGCAATTGAATGGCCTTGGCTTGCACGAATTTTGGTATGATCATCATTTAATGCAAAGCGTTTTTTATCGTTATTTTCGACAACCAATAAAATTAGCTCTTTTGTGAGAGTAAGATGCTTGGTGTTGGCAATAATATCGTCGATGTTCGCCCAGCCGTTGGCATCGAGCGTGAGGTTTATTTTTTGGGGATTGTGTCTGAGGATTAAGCTTAAAAATTTGGATATTTTTATAATGTGTTTTTCATTCATGGCAAAATGATAGCGTTTATTGCGTATCTTGCAATCAAAATTTTGAGTATGTTTGCTTAATCTTGAGTTCCAGCGATGCTGGGGTCGCCAATTTCAAGAACTGTAAGTGATTAAAGTTGTGAAGAAATTGTAAGTCGTATTTTCAATGAAATAAAAAACCACCCAGTTGAGGGTGGTTTTTAAGGCTTTTCTAGATTTAGATTTCGAATTATTCAAAATGAGTCGCAAAGCGCAAACCAAATTCGCTAGGGTCGTTACTTAAAATTCGCAATACATAATCACCGGTATTTAAGCGAGCGTTGTCGTAGCGTTCGTCGGTAATGTTGCGTCCGTACAGCGATAAGCTCCACTTATCATCGGGCGAATGATACGCAATATTGGCGTTGATCAATTCGCGGCTATCAATTCTGGTAAATCGACCTGGGTCGTCGGTAGGTTCACCAAACATTTCATCGCGGTAAGAGTAGTCAACACGTGCCGAAATTAAGCCGCCATTGCCAAGAGTCCAGTTGTATTCAGGCCCAATGGAGAAGGTGACATCGGGTGTTAATGGTGCTTCGGGTTTAACGCCGTTTTGCTCATCTACGTCTACGTCAATTAAACCGAGACTTGCCTGAATTGAAAACGCGTCGGTTAGGCTAATTGTGGTTTCCCACTCAAAACCCACGGAGGTTTGTTCAACAATTAAATTAGTTGTTGCAAAACCTTGGCCGGTGGTAGTGCTTACCTGATAAGGCAGGTCTTCGTATTCGGTGTAGAACACCGCAGCGCTCATTAGCACACCGGGAAGAAGCTGACCTTTGATACCGATTTCGTAGTTGATTGCGGTAATGTTGTCACTGGCGAAGAAGCAGTTGGCGTCGCCGAATAAACAGAATGGGCGGGCGGGGAACTGACCTGATTGATAACCGTTTTGAATAGCACCGTAAATGCTGTTGCCGTTTTCGAAGGTGTAGGTTGCAGAGATATCCCAGCTAACTTCGTCAAAGTCAGCGTCACCGGTAAATAAACCAATGCCAACATCGGTTTCGGCTTCTTTGTCGTCTTCGGTGTAGCGCAAGCCTACGGCAACGCGGAATTGTTCGGTAATATCAAAGCCTACGTTGGTGAATATGGCGGTACTTTCCACTTCTTGGCCGATAAAGAAAAATCCTGGGCCAGAGCCGTTAAAGAAGGTGTTGGTTTGGGTGTTAGATCCTTCTTCTTCGAAGTAATAAAGACCAGAGACAAAATCCCAATTCCCAAAATCACCGTTTAATTGGAACTCGATAGAGATTTGGTCGGCATCGCCGCGCTCAGGGAAAGCCAAAAAGTTTTCGGCAAGACTGTCGTCGTCTAAACCCGCGGAATATTCAGACTCACGCTGGCTGGCAATAACGCGCGAAGATAAGGTCTCGCTCCAGTCCCAATCAACCGTTAACGAAATGCCGCTGGCTTCGTTGGTTACCACGGTTTGATCGGCTTGCGTTGTTGCGTTATCGAAAGGGTCGGGTGCTTGGTCTGAATTTCTGAAACCAGCTTGAAAAAGTGCTCCGGTAGGAATTTCATCGATGAGTGTGTCGTAAGGGCGCAAGCCGCCTTCACCGTCGTTGGCGTCTGCGGCAATGACTACGCGAAACGAATCGGAAGGCTCGTATTTAAGCGCAACTCGTGAGAAGGTCTCTTCGTTTTCACCGACATCGTAGCGAGCGTTGGGCAGGTTGGTGAACTCACCAATACCACCGCGACGTTTAAATCCGCCGGTAATACTGAAGGCCACTGTGTCTGATAAGTTTAAATCGGCGTAAAAATCACCGTTTAAACGGTCGCGAGTACCTGCTTCAATCGAGGCAGTCGCGCCGGGATCGGAACCTGGATCTTTAGTGATGATGTTAATGGCGCCACCAATGGAGTTACGTCCGTACAGTGTGCCCTGCGGGCCGCGCAACACTTCAATGCGTTCGATGTTGGTAAGGTTCCAGTTTTGTCCTACCTGGCGACCCAGATAAACACCATCGACATAAACGCTTACGCCGGGATCGGTGGTGATTAAGTGATCTTGTAAGCCGATACCGCGAATGAATGGGTTGGAAGAGGAGTTGTGACCGGCGGAGAACTGAGTGATGTTGAGGTTGGGAACAAATTTACCAATATCGACGATATCTAAAATACCTTGCTCGGCGAGCTTATCGCCATCAAAAGCAGAGATCGCGATAGGCACTTCGTAAATACTTTGCTCACGCTTGGTGGCGGTAACGGTAATTTCTTCGAGTACTTTTTCGTTAGATTGTGCGAAAGCGGTGTTGCTCGCCAGCGCCGTGGTAATTATTCCTATCATTACGCATAATTTTTTGCGCATTTAAACCCCCTAAAATTATTAAAAATCAAAACTGCTTATGTGGTTTTTTTGTCGCCTGTGAGTATCAGCTCGCGCACAGTCATCAAAGTGGTTCAATGGTGTCTAGACGACGAATAAATTCGTTAAACCTCAGCTGTTTAAATCAGCAGTAGAGTCTGTTTAAAGTTCGTATATCACTCAAAAAACTGCTCGTCTCCCGGGTGTTTGGTCAGCTTTTAAAGTTGGATAATGGTGAAAAGAAACTGTTAATGAATATGTGAGTGAGTTAATCAGAGCTTCCCAAAATAGTTTTGAATAACTCGGCTCGCTTTAACGTCTTATGTGTTCGGTTCGTAGAGCGAGTTCGAGCGCTCAGATCATCACGTTCACTTAACAATTGTATTTGCTTGATTAAGAGTAAAGGTTGATCTTGAATGGATATATTATGCTCAACCAGACAACGAATTATCCGATACACACCTCACATTTAGTGCCGTGGTAGAAGAATTTTACCGTTTGATGTGTGTGGTTTTCAGGGTGCCGTTTTGAGAACAGGTGGTGATGTCTTAGAGCTTTCGTATCGCCGTAGGCTCGGTGTAATATTCTCAAGGTAATGATTTGGAGCTTACGGCTATTCAATAAACCATGAATGGCTAGATAAAGCCCACGACTCACGCCTCAATAAATTTGGCGGTTCAGATTAAGGTTAATAATGAACATAGAACAATTAAAACAAGCAGCCAAAGATGTTGCTGCTAAAACCTATTCGCCCTACAGTAACTTTCCAGTAGCGGCCGCGTATTACGATGAAAATGGCGATCTGTTTACTGGTGTAAACGTCGAAAACGTTTCTTACGGATTAACCATTTGCGCAGAGCGTAACGCTATTTGCTCGGCGGTAACCAAAGGTTCGCGTACGATCCATACTTTGGTTATTTACACGCCAACACCAACACCAACGCCGCCCTGTGGCGCTTGCCGTCAGTTTATAAAAGAATTCTCTGAAAATGCGCGAATCATTTCAATTTGTGATTCTGATCAAGTGACTGACACAACAATCGATAAATTATTGCCGGGTTCATTCACGCTCTAAGCGTTTAAAACCTCTAGGAACCTCTGATTAACTCATTCCTGATTTAATCAGAGGACAGAAATTGAAAATGCGATTTCCAATTTCTTCACAATTTCAATCACTTACCGTTCTTGAAATTGGCGACACATCCTTGTGTCGCTGGAAACTCTAGGTTAATCAGCGTTTCCTCTAATTTAAACAGGGGTTTTACCGCAGTAGCTCGATACTGGTCGATGTACCGAGTGAGTTAACTTTTCCAGTGTATTTTTACATTTACAGTAAGGTTTTTAGTATGTCAGAACTTCGTCAGGTCCCAAAACTCAGCCTTGCGCAATACAGTCAAGCAACCGGCCCCGCTGAGAAAACCGCGTTCGCCACGGCTTTGTATCAGGCGCTTTCTGAGTATGGATTTGTGGTTATCAGCGATCACGGTATTTCGCAAGATACCTTTAATAAAGCGTACTCTCTTACGCAGTCGTTATTTAATTTACCGTTGCAGAGCAAATCGAATTACGAGACCGGTTCTGGCCAGCGTGGTTATATCAGTTTCGGAAAAGAAAAAGCGGCCGGTAACGATTTCCCCGATTTAAAAGAATACTGGCATGTTGGCCCGGAGCTTGATAACACGAGCCCGTATATTAATGAATATCCAAAAAATGTTTGGCCAGAAGAGATTCCTGAATTTAAGCCGTTTTTCTCGGAGTTATATCATTCGTTAGAAGATGTGGCAAAAACCTTGTTTGTTGCCTTAGCGCAAGCCATGAACTTAGACGACAATTTCTTTGTAGACATGATTACCGATGGCAATTCCATTCAGCGTTTGATTCATTATCCCGCGCTGGATGGCTTAAACGTTGGCAGCAGTATTCGTGCGGCGGCCCATGGCGATATTAATTTAATGACCTTGCTGATTGGTGCTACCGATTCTGGTTTAGAATTATTGGATCGCAATGGCGAATGGCTGGCAGTAGAAAATCAAGAAGGTGACTTGGTTATTGATACCGGCGATATGATGGCTCGCCTCACCAATAATCAATTACCGGCAACGATCCACCGCGTAGTTAATCCAAGTGATATGAGTAAGCCGCGTTATTCTATACCGTTTTTTGTTCATCCAAGAAACAGCGTAATGTTGGAATGCTTAGATCAATTCCAAGGCGAAGGTAAGCAGTTTGCGCCTATTTCTGCGGGCGATTTTTTGCAGCAGCGCTTGCGTGAAAATGGTTTCTAGTGAATATAGGAAACTTTGATTAAATCATGGATGAGTTAATCAGAGGCTCTTAGAGTTTGTCATTAAACCCTTTGAGATTTAATGATTCTTGAATACTAAAAAGCCCTTAAGTTATTTCCTTAAGGGCTTTTTTTACAAGCTACGATACTACTTTTTTACATCGTAATTTGGGTAGTGGTGCGCGTGATAGGCACTGTCTTAGCTATTTGCTTGTTCTGAAAAAGACGGTAAATTTTTCTCTTGAGCAGAAATTTCTCTGGCGACGTCTTCTACGAAATCAATCATACCGGCCAAAATAGCGCTATTGTATTCTTCACCGCTGTTTCGCAATTCCACTTCAGCAGCTTTCATATCCATTAATGCTGACTTAGACGCTTGCATTAGATCGTTAATGTGAGAAATCTTTTTCATCGCAATTTGTTTGGCATCGTCGGTTGCATTCGGCTTCATGGCGTCGGCAACAACTGCTCGTACTTCTCGAATACTGTCGTCGTAATCGTTAATAGCATCAAAAGAGCGTTTTACGATGGCGTTTAATTTAATAACCGTTTCGCGGGTAAACGCGGGTTTAAAATCTTCTGGTAATAGTTCAACAATTTCTTTTTTAGCGACTGTGCTTTGCAGTTCTTCGGCAGAAACTGTATTGCCGATAAAGGTAGATGCTACTAAGGCTAAAATAAAGAGTCGTAAATATTTCATAGTTCAAAACCTTTGTGTTCTGGTATTCCCTGTGTACCTATGTGTATGAATAACGAGTTTATAAATAGCTCGTTTATAAATAACTCTGATATTTCTGTAGAGCAATGTCTTTGCAACTTGATGCAAAATTAAGAGGAATCACTAAATGTAAAAGGCGTTCTAAAAAATTATTCCTTTAATTAATCAGAGCGCCAGCTGTTGAACGTGCATCTTTGCCAGCTCAATACACATTCAACAACTTTTAGGAGTTTATGTTAGCAACACATCCTGTGTTGTAAGGGATGCTAACTAAACTTAAGTTTTTAACGCTATTAAACCGAAATTACCATTTTGGTTTAAATGCATCGATATCGTTCAACAAGTAACGACCAATAGCGGTACCTTGACCTTGACCAGCGATATCGTCAAAGCTCCAGTGAACACCGTTGTATACACGGCTAATACCATTTTGTTCTTGGGCATCGGTTAGACGCTCAAAACGAACTGGTACGAATGGACGTGGAACGTCTGGGTGGAATGGGTCGAAACCTAAACCGTTGTATTCGTCAGAAACGAAAGTAAATGGAGTGTCATCGCCTAACAAATCACGAA
>CALMJT010000078.1 GCA_937864365.1 uncultured Alteromonadales bacterium
TGAAATTGGCGACACATCCTTGTGTCGCGAGAAACTCTAGGTTAATCAGAGTTTCATAAAGCTTTAGTAAGCGACCGTTTTCTCTGCTTCAAATAATTCTGACGCTTTTACCCAAAAAACATTTGCGTTAAAAACCCCTAATGATTTATTTAAAATGCATTTTTAATGTAAATGCAGGTCATCTACCTGTCAGACAGTTAACCATGCCAATCACGCAATCGGCAATACAGTCACTCAACCAGTAAGTAATACAGCCACACGACCAGCAACATAGCCTCACAATTATCAGTGGGATGATGAGCGGCGGCTTGAAAGGCAATCAGCCACATCTACACCAAGAACCACGTCTAACTGAAGAGCTCATAGCAGGGCTTTGGAAAATATGCTTTCTGATTTGCTCAATCTATCAATGACTCGCAGGAATCGACGTCAACGTATCCGTTCTTGTATACCATAAAGCTCGGGCAAATCAGCGTTGGCGGTAGTCGAATGCCAACGAGATCAATAGAATCAATCTGATGATAAAGATTAAATATGAGGTTTTTCTAATAATGAGATCGGAAAAATAACAGGAAGAGGAAACTTGAAAACAAGACGATTAAAACAGCAGTTGTTGGTTGATCGTCTTAAAAATAGAAAACTCCGACAAACCCAGAATATTCAATGCAACTCGTTCAATGCAATTCATTCAATGCGAAAAAGATGTGTCGTCAATTTCAAGAACGATAAGTAATTGAAATTTTGAAGAAATTAAAATTCGCATTTTTCGATTTCTGTCCTCTGATTAAATCGTGAAGGAATTAATCAGAGGTTCGAATACGCATAAAACCAGAAACTTACATCATTAAATCAACGCCGCACTCAAGCTGCTCAAACCAATTCAAGAATTGTCTGACTTGGTCTTTACCAACAAAAGGCTTGCCGTGTTGAGGCAAAATCATTTCGATGTCTAGATTTCTAACACGATCTACCCATGCTCGACAGGCTTTGTTAGAGGCCATATAACGTCGATGAAATCCTTCCATTAACGGTACATGCTCTGCGAAATTAGTCACCGCCATATGATCTTGTCCCGGTGTTACCGCAGCACCCACATCGCCCGAGAATAAAATCTTAGAGATAGGATCGTAAAAATGGAAATTACCCACAGAATGTAGAAAATGCGCTGGAACCGCTTGTATGTGGGTTTTTCCTAATGGAATTTTGGCGCCTTTGTCTGGAAGCTCAATCATTCTATCGATTAAAGATTTATTCATTTTTCCAGATACGAAACCAGACACCAAGTGTGGTAAGAATCGTGCCCACAAACGCGAGGTTACCACCTGGCAGTCTGTGTGCATTAACCAACGTGGTAAAGACGAAATAATATCGGGATCTTGGTGAGACGCAAAAATTAACTTCAAGGTTTTCAGTGAAATATGTTTGCTTAACTCAATAGATAACGGGGTATAAGTTAAATCACCACCTGGATCAAATAAAGACGCTTCGCCATGATCCACAATCACTAACTGGTTACTTGGAATTCCCTCACCGTCAACGAGGCCAGTAACGAACAAGCATACATGCTCGTCTTGATCATAAACTCTAACCACTCGTTCAGACATAACTCTCCACCACCTGTTTCAAAAACACAGCCTGCCAATTTGATAGAAAAAATATAAATAGAAGCATCTTAAAGGAAGGATGCATAAAAACGATTCTTGCTATTTGCTCGACCTTTCTACAAAGGTTAGGCATTTAAGAATTTAAACATCGGCGGAAAAACAAATACATAAAACCGCTAAAAACGATGTTAATTATGTATTTAAAAGCTTGCTCATTGTTGTAAATAAAATCAACCCGCGAACATTACCGATAGCCCGAAAATATAACAGCCTATTTTTTCGGGGTCGGAATTGTAGAACATTAGAAAAAGAAATGTGACAAAAATTTTCTTAAACACCAACATAAACTCAGGTGTACACATTTAATTAAGGCAAATATTTGTCTCGATTAAAATAATACGTGCGAATTATTGTTTGTTGTACAAACTCACCATTTTTTTGATTTAAAACAAATGTGATCGAATTATCGTCAAAACTTTACTGCTTTTTGGAACCGATTTAATCAAAGTGAATACTAACTGATAATTTTTCCGCCAAATTAATCAAATTTTTTGAAAAATACGATTAACGTCAATTTTTGCTCAAAAACTTGACTACAAAAACTTTTAAACCGATTTAAGTTCACTATCAATAAAACTCTAAAATAATCAATTACGTAATAGAAACTTGCCTTGTTAAATTAAATTCAATGTTACGTTAAAGATTTATCTTATCTTATTTAGACTGAATAATTTTAAATTATAGATACATTTAATAATCTAGTTATTAATGCAAAGACTAGTGAATTAGAAAAAATTAATTTAACAATATAAATATAGCAAAGAAGTGTAATTGAGATAGGAGATATAAAAATTTATTCGAATTATACGAGGAGGATTCTTACGGAAACTCTGAGTTTGCTGAAAGTCGCCATCAATACAAAGACATGTCGTCAACGTTGATAAACGATTGTAATTGCCGGGCAGATCTGAGCTTACAGAATCCGCCTCTGATTAAATCAAAGCTGAGTTAATCAGAGGTTTCTAAACAGAATCTTTTGTTGATTCAATTTAGCGAGATTACAAGGCGTCTTAATATTCCGCGTTGTGATAAACGTTTTGGACGTCGTCAACGAAGTTCAGCATATCGATAAACTTCTCGAACATTTCCAAATCTTCGCCTTCGATGGCGGAACGCTCGTGCGGTACGAATTGGATTTCGTCGACATCAAAATCGATGTCACCAAACGCTTCGGTTAACGCGGAGCGCGCTTTGGCGTACTCGGTATGAGGAACAAACACACTAACTTTTCCGTCTTCGGATTCGATGTCTGTAACTTCTACATCGGCTTCCATCAACGCTTCTAGGGTTGCTTCTTCTTCACCGGAAAACACAAAAACGCCACTGTGATCAAAACTGTGACCAACAGTACCTTGGGTACCGATTTTTGCTTTGCACTTGGTAAAGCATTGGCGCACATCACCAAAGGTTCGATTGGGGTTATCGGTTAGGCAGTCAACGATTACCATGATGCCACCGGGACCAAAACCTTCGTAGCGAGCCGATGAAAAGTCTTCGCCAGCCCCACCTCGGGCTTTGTCCAGTGCTTTTTCAATAACATGACCGGGTACTTGGTCTTTTTTTGCGCGATCAATTAGGCCGCGAAGTGTTAGGTTCCCGTCTGGCTCAACGCCGCCCGCTTTTGCGCACACATAGATTTCACGGCCGTATTTACTGTAAACCTTCGCTTTCGCATCGGAGGTTTTCGCCATTGACTCTTTTCGGTTTTGATAGGCTCTGCCCATTGCGTCCTCGTCGATCTTCCAAAAGTTGGCGATTTTAACTTCAGGCCGAGAATTAGTGAACCCATCTTATTAGTCAGATTTTAAATCAATAGCGATTTTGTGGATTATTGTTGAGCTTTACCGTAGGCCTCGACCTTACTCCACACTCGTAATAGGTTGCCGCTCCAGATTTTTTCGATGTCTTCTTTGCTGTAACCACGGTTGACAAGCTCTTCGGTGATTGCCGCGCTTTGGCTGATGTCGTCCCAACCTTCAATACCGCCACCACCACCAAAATCAGAGGCAATACCGGCGTGATCAATGCCAACAAGCTTAATAACGTACTCAATGTGATCAACAAAGGTTTTTATGGTAGCTCTTGGCCATTGCGCGTTTAAAGCCGCTACCGCGTTTCGGAATTCACCCATTTGGGTTTGGGTGACTTTTTTGTACCAATCGGCACCCTCAAAACCCATTTTGGCTTTAATAGCTTCGATCTCTGCTTTGGCTTCATCGGGAAGCGCGCGTAAATAGTTATCAAAAGCTACCAGCTGAATTACGCCATCGTACTTAGCGATGGTTTTGATTTCTTCATCGGACAGGTTGCGCGGGTGATCAAACAGCGCCTTCACACCAGAGTGCGAAGCAATGACCGGAGTGCGTGAGAATTCCGCCGCTGCAAGCGTGCTTTCTTTTGAGGTATGGGAAACATCCACCATAATTCCCCAGCGATTCATCGCCGCAATAAGCGCTCTACCCTTCTCACTCAAACCGTGGTTAACAGGTTCGGCAACACCTTCTTGTTCGCCTTTGGGGCCAGAACTATCGCCAAAATCGTTGTGACCGAAATGTGTTAAAGAGATGTATCTGGCGCCGCGATCGTAGAATTCTTTTAAATGCTCGTAGTTAGTGCCAAGAGAAAACGCATTCTCAACACCAACGGCAACCGCAAATTTACCGTCGGCTACCGCCGCTTTTAGCTCCTCTGGGTTTCTCACCAAAGCGACATCGTTGGGGCTGTTCGCAACCATGCGCTCAATCGCGGTAAACTTCTGCTGGGCTTCTTCGTACGCGGTTGCATAACCTTGTTCAGACACCGGCCCTTGGGCCACATACACAATCAAAAAGCCCGCATCCAAACCACCAGACCGCGCCTTAGGCAGATCAACCTGCATGGGGCTTAGTTCGCGAGGATCTGCGTCATCAAGTCCAAGGGTAATGGGAATATCAATGTGCGTATCAATAGTCAGTAAAGACTGGTGCAGTTGTGAAATGTCGGCAGCATCAGCGGCCGATTCAGAAACACTTTTTGGTTCAGAAACAGTTTGTTCAGATGAATTCGTTTGTTGGACATTTTCTTCAGACGCCGGTTGTTTGGCATCACAACCCAATAATGCCGCGCCAACAATGCACATCGCCAATAACTTTTTTGGGCCCAACAATTTCTTCGAGCCCAACAATTTTTTCGAGCCCGAGAGCGGATTTGAGGCTAAAAACTGGGGAAAAATAACCGATATGGATTTCATCAAAGCCTCTTTTTATTGCTTAACAAACATTTATTGATCGCCAAAACACTGAGTGCCTATGCACTCAAGTATGTTTAAACCAAATTTGCACAACCACGTTGAGAACAGGAAACTCTGGTCAACCTAGAACTTCCAGCAAGACAAGAATGTGTTGCCAATTGAAGAAACTATAAGTGATTGAAATTATAAAGAAATGAATAATTACATTGTCAATTTCTGACCTCTGATTAAATCATGGATGAGTTAATCAGAGGTTCTAATGTGATCGCGCGCCGCTGGCCTTAAAAAACCGCTGCGGCATCATCACCACGCTTGTCGGCGCCGGTTTCATAGGTGCCATCGGGTAGACGCAAAATCGCATCAACCTTACCAATAACCGGTGCTCGACCGCGGTTCACTTGGTAACCTTTTGCTTTTAAGCCTTCTAAAAGCTCCTCGCTAAAACCCTCGTTTTCAAACAACACTAAATCGGGCAACCATTGATGATGGAAACGCGGCGCGTTAACCGCTTCTTGCATACTCATCTCAAAAGCCGTGACGTTTAAAAATGTTTGTAACACAGAGGTAATAATGGTTGAACCACCCGGCGCACCCAAGGCCATAAAAAACTCGCCGTCTTTTTCGACGATGGTTGGTGTCATGGAACTCAGCATACGTTTACCGGGTTGAATGCTGTTGGCTTCGTTACCAATTAAACCAAACATATTCGGCACACCGGGTTTTACACTGAAGTCATCCATTTCATTATTAAAGAAGAAACCGAGTTCATCGCTAAACAGTTTTGAACCAAAACCACCGTTAATGGTGATGGTGGCAGCAATAGCGTTACCGTATTTATCGACGATGGAGTAATGGGTCGTTTCCATGCTTTCGGCAAAATTAATATCCCCGGCGCTAATGTCAGAAGATTTTGTCGCTTGATCAAAACTAAAATCGGCCATGCGATTTTTAAGATAATTAGGATTCAGCAATTTGTCTTTAGGAATATCGACAAAATCCGGATCGCCCAAATATTCGTTACGATCGGCATAAGCGCGGCGCTCTGCTTCAACAATAATTTGCGTAGAAGGCAAACTATTGTGATCGTATTGACCCACGTCGTAGGGTTCGATCATGGTTAAAATTTGCTGTAAGGTCACACCACCGCTGCTTGGTGGGCTCATCGAAATAATGTCGAAGCCGTTGTAAGAAAAACGCACGGGTTCGCGCCAAACGGCTTTATATTGCGCCAAATCTTCTTCGGTAATATATCCACCTTTTTCTTGAATAAATTGGGCGATCTTCTTGGCCGTCTCGCCTTTATAAAATTCATCACGGCCGTTGGCGACGATTTTTTTCAAGGTTTCTGCGAGCGCATCACGCTTAACTATTTCACCCACCTGATATTCACGGGCAAATTTAGAATCGCTGCCACTGATTTCCGCAATCAAAGGACGACTGCTATCCAAACGGCTTTTTTGATATTCAGTAACAACCACACCTTTTTCAGCCAAATCGATAACGGGCTGTAAAAGCTCGGCAATGGGTTTAGTTCCAAAGCGTTCATGCATCGCAAAAATACCGGCGATTGTGCCAGGCACACCTGCTGCTGTTGCGCCATTACGGCTCATGCCCGAGATAACTTCGCCGTTCTCATCGAGATACATATCTCTGTGTGCTGCCAGAGGCGCTTTTTCACGAAAATCCAAAGCACCTACCGAACCATCTGCCTGACGATACACCACAAAACCGCCGCCACCGGGACTACCCGCAAATGGATAAGCAACCGCTAACGCCATTTCAACCGCAACCATGGCATCAAAGGCAGTACCGCCTTTTTTAAGAATTTCTAGGCCAACTTCTGAAGCTTCAATGCGTGCAGACACCACAGCGGCTTCATTCGCTATAAGACCGGTAGGTTTTGCATAAACAAAGCTAGAGCCTGATGAAACAGAAGATGATTCGACAATCTCGGTAACACTTGAAGAAGTTTCTGTGGAGCTGGTTTCAACGGGAGGCGTTTTTGCTTGATCGTCACTACAGGCAGTTATTGCCACGAACAAGGAGCACAGTAGAGGTAACTTAAGATTTGTCATTAATGTATTTCCTGGGCGAATTTCGCTTTGGGTACCATTTAAAAATAGAAATTAAAAAATTGAGACCGTTTTTAACGCTAAAAAAACTACCGTTAAAACAGATGTTGTCTAAAAAGCAGCTGCAATCAGGTAAGAATATGTAGTCGAAGTAGGTTTCAAAATAAAAAATATTTCATTAAACACTGATGCATTGATTATTTACTGACATATTTATTTGCTGACATATTTGCTCGACTTCATCCGACCTGGACATTTTTATCAGCTCCGACGTTAAAAAAACTTTGTTCTTTGTGCAACCGTAACAATACGCAATTTAACTTTTCAGAAATTGCACTACTGTCATTGCAGAACTTTTAACGCAGAGTATAGGAAACTCTGATTAACCTAGAGTTTCTCGCGACACAAGGATGTGTCGCCA
>CALMJT010000079.1 GCA_937864365.1 uncultured Alteromonadales bacterium
TTGGCGACACATCCTTGTGTCGCTGGAAACTCTAGGTTAATCAGAGTTTCCTTTATAAAAACGGCGATCAAACCAAGGAACCGTGTTACGGGTGCAAACGGTACAAAATCTATATGCGAACTCAGGAGACACCGATTAACCTTGAGCTTACAGCCACACAAAGACCTATCGCCAATTTTACTGATGGTAAGTGATTGAGTTTGTGCAAAAATTGAATCATAAAAGAATCAATCCCGAAGTTCCTATAGTATCCATGGAAGATTACCGATAGATGTAGGATCTGAGGCAAGGTCCAGAAATCAGAAAAATTACTACAATAAAAGAATATTGAATTGCATAACGGCTGACTCTGCTCTCGGCAACGCTGAAGTGAGTTCACTCATTTATGGTGAAGAACTCATTTATGCTAGAGAAAACGCTGATTTGCTCATTGCTATTGGATTTGCGCACCTTTAAGCAAGAGCAAAATCTGAGCTAAGCTTGACGGTTGATAACTGATCGATAGCCTAAAGCAATCAAAATCATAGAGAACTCTGGTTGCACTGAAGCGAGAAAACCGAACCAAAGTCTTCTGGAAACAAGCCAAACCATCGATCTATCACGCAGTTGGAACAACACACAGCGAAATAGGTCTCTAGATTCGCACAACAACTGGATATTTTTTCAGTAATCCGTGGCGTTAGGTTGACACCTTTTAGCCTAGTGATTAGTTTGAACACTCAGATGGAATCATCGTTAGAAAGCATTTCACAGGTTTAAGAAATATGCATCGAATTCTAAAAACGGCCGCAATCGTTCTTGTTACACTACCAACGGCCTTTGCTTGGAGCAAAGCCGAAGACATCGAAATATCTACAGCTCAGTCTCGCACGCTCTTAGAAGTGGTTAACACACTATCTACCAAGCATTATCGCACTCAGCCCGTTAACGATGACTTATCAAAAAGCTATTTCAACAACCTGCTGGATAATCTAGACCCGAGTCGTTCGGTGTTTTTAGAAGAAGACATCAAACGTTTTTCGAAATACGAAACCAAATTTGACGATTATTTGCGCCGTGGCGAAATATCACCGGGCTACGAAATCTACAATGTTTACCGTCAGCGCCTATCAGATCGCCTTGAGAAATTGCTCGCACAACTCCAAAGCTCTGAAAGCAACTTTGATTTCTCCCGCAATGAAAGCATTGAAATCGAGCGTGATGAGAACACACCCTGGTTGAAAGACATCAAAGAGGCGGACGAGTACTGGTATAAGCGCCTTAAATCAGCATCACTTAACCTTGTTTTGGCTGGTAAAACCCAAGAAGAAGCCAAAGAAACTCTGATTCGTCGCTACACCAACCAACTAAAACGCATTGAGCAGCAGGATCAGCAGGATGTATTCGAGTCTTTGGTTAATTCCTTAACCGAAATCTACGATCCTCACACCAGCTACTTTTCACCACGCACTGAAGAAAACTTCAATATCAACATGTCGTTGTCGTTAGAAGGTATTGGAGCTGTTTTACAAACCGAAGACGAATACACCAAGGTTGTGCGAATCGTTACCGCAGGTCCTGCCGATAAGCAAGGCGAGCTGAAAGCCGCTGACAAGATCATTGGTGTTGGTCAAGGCCAAAACGGCGAAATCGTCGATGTGATTGGTTGGCGCTTGGAAGAAGTTGTCGATAAAATTCGCGGCAACAAAGGCTCTACCGTTCGCTTACAAGTAATTCCTTCCGATTCAACCAACGAAAGCGAAACCAAAATCATCGCTATTAAACGCGACAAGGTAAAACTGGAAGAGCAAGCCGCCAAGAGCGCTGTGTTTGAAGTTGATGATGGCGCCGAAGGTAAATTTAAGTTTGGTGTAATCGATGTGCCCGCGTTTTATCTAGATTTCGAAGGCTATCGCCGCCGCGATCCCGACTACAAAAGCACCACCAACGATGTTAGAAAATTACTTGCCGAGCTCGAACAAGAAGGGGTAGACGGCATTATTCTCGATTTGCGTAACAACGGTGGCGGCTCTTTATCCGAAGCAACCGCACTTACCGATCTGTTTATTGATACCGGCCCGGTTGTACAAATTCGAGAAACCAACCAAGAAATCTCAAGACGTAACCGCAGCCGCCGCAAAGCGAGCTACCGTGGCCCATTGGTTGTTTTAATTAACCGTCTAAGTGCTAGCGCCTCTGAAATTTTTGCCGGTGCCATTCAAGACTACAACCGTGGTCTGATTGTTGGCACTCAGTCGTTCGGCAAAGGCACAGTGCAAACATTAACCAGCGTTCACGAAGGCCAATTAAAGATTACCGAGTCAAAATTCTACCGTGTATCGGGCGACAGCACCCAACACCGTGGCGTTCTGCCCGATATCATGATGCCTCAAGTTATCGATCCTGAAGCTGTGGGTGAAAGCACCTACGACACGGCGCTAGAGTGGGATCAAATTCATCCTGTTCGACATGATAAATACATCGATTTCTCGCAGGTTTTACCTGCATTGAAAGAGCTTCATGACAACCGTGTAACAACTGACCCAGACCTACGCTTTATTATCGATTCATACAAGCTTGCGCAAGATAATAAAGACCAAAAAGAGCTTTCGCTGAATATCGAAACGCGCAAAAAAGAAAAAGCCGATCGCGAGCTTGCGGTCTTAAATATTGAAAACAAACGACGTGCTGCCAAAGGTGAAAAACCTTTTGAGAACTTCGAAGAACTGAAGAAAAGTGACGACGAAGAACGTGAAGAAGGTGATACCAGTACCGAAATCAACACTGACGATGATGCATTATTGCAAGAAAGCGGTAAAATCCTAGCTGACTTTATTAATTTGCGGAATAAAACCAGAACCGCAGCTAACGATCAATTCGGCAACGGGTTTCAATGAAAGTAGTCTCTTTTAACGTTAACAGTATCAGAATGCGCCTCCACCAGTTGGAGGCCATTATTCAAAATCACCAACCTGACATCATTGGTTTGCAAGAAACCAAAGTCCAAGACCAAGAATTCCCATTAAGTGAGATAGAAGCACTTGGTTATCATGCGGTCTTTCATGGACAAAAGACTCACTACGGTGTCGCCCTACTTTCTAAACAAACTCCCATAGACCCACAAAAGGGATTTGCAACAGATAACGAAGATAGCCAACGCCGCCTTGTAACCGCCGATTATGAAATCAATGGTAAGCGCGTCAGCGTGATTAACGGTTATTTCCCCCAAGGCGAAAGCCAAGATCACCCAACCAAGTTTCCCAATAAGCGCGAGTTCTACGCCAACCTTCAAACCCTACTCGAAACCAATCACAAACCTACCGACAATATTATTGTTATGGGTGATATGAATATTTCGCCGGAAGACATTGATATTGGTATTGGCGAAGACAACCGTAAGCGCTGGTTACGCACTGGTAAGTGCAGCTTTTTACCGGAAGAGCGTGAATGGCTGGGTAAGTTGAAAAGTTGGGGCCTACAAGACAGTTTTAGAACACTGAACCCTACGAACTCAGAAACCTACAGCTGGTTTGATTACCGCAGTAAAGGGTTTGAGCGCGAACCCAGACGCGGCCTACGCATCGATTTAATTATGGCGACTGAACCCTTGATGACAAACTGTGTTGATACCGGTGTTGATTACGAAGTGCGCGCCATGGACAAGCCTTCGGATCACTGTCCAATTTGGGCGGAATTTACGCTTTAGAACACCGTTAATTAATCTTCTGCAACTATCCAATCTAACTTCCTATTTTGTCAACACCGCATTAATATCTAAACGCTTCTATTGAAGCGTTTTTTCAAACAATTAATGGAATAATTCAATGAAGTCTCCGGTTTTTGCTTTAGCACTTCTACTAATAACTCTGGTCGGTTGCTCGACAAATTATGTGACGCCAGGAGCCGCAGTTAATATCAACGATATTACCGATAAAGAAATTAGCGACATTTTATCCATAAAACCGGCGGCAACCTTCCCAACCAATTTAGCGACCGTGCGTGTACAAGCTTCGGGATATTCCAACCATCAAACAACCAGTTACGGCCAGGGTCGTTACAGCGTCGTAACTGTACGCGAAGTTGAAGCCGATTCTGACTACGATCAATTAAAATCATTACCGCAAGTTCGCAGTGTTGCACCCATCAACAAAATATTGTTGCCACAAGACTTAGATACCATCAAAACCCTACGCGAAGCCTCCGCTAAATTAAAATCCGACATTTTAATGGTTTATACTTTTGATACTTATTTTCACGCCAATGGACAAAAATTTATTCCACTGAACGTTATCGCTCTGGGCTTTTTAAATAATAAAGAAGTTTCAGTAACTACTACCGTGTCAGCTGCTTTTTTTGATGTACGCACCGAATACTTATACGGCATCGCCGAAGCGACCAGCTCAAAAAGCAAATTCACCAGCGTGTGGGGTGAAAGTGGTGTGGTTGATGATTTGCGACTAGAAACCGAAAAATCGGCTTTTAAAAGTTTGATTCCAGAAATCAAAAATACTTGGAATGGGATTATCCAAGAATACGCGAATCCTACCCAGTAATACCGCAATTAGCCTGAAATTAAGCAAAAAATGTAATTTAAAAATTCTAGTCAACATAATGCAGCTAAAAATACTTTCGCAAACTTATTCACCCAAAACTCAGTTAACAACACGTTGAAACTAACGGCGGTAAACTCTATGAAAGAAATCATCAACGATTTAAGCCAAATGCCACCGTGGTTAATAATAAGTATTGGCGTTATTTGCGCATTTATTGTGCTAATGATCATCAAACAGATTTTATTAGCTCGCATTTCTTCGTTAATTGATAAAACTAAATTCGAACTTGATACCATTTTTATCAACGCCGCAAAAAAACCTGCCACCTTATTAGTCATTGCCCTGACGATTTTTATTTTTGAGGGCTTACTAAATTTTTACCAAATCGACATCACTCGTTTAGAACGCATTACTGTTTTTTCGGAACGTCTACTTATTATTCTCGCCTTGGTTATATTCTGTGAAAGATTGTGCAGCGGATTTATTGCTCACTATGCAAAACAAAGCGCCGTTTTAAACAACAGTAAAAGCTTAGCGTCAGGCATCGCACGGGTAATTATTTTAAGCTTAGGCATATTAATCGTCTTAAGTTCGGCGGGAGTGTCTATTACACCAATTATTGCATCGCTAGGTATTACTTCCCTAGCCGTAGCATTAGCACTGCAACCAACACTGGAAAACTTTTTCTCAGGTCTACAAATCATTGCAGACAAACCCATTCGTGTAGGCGACTTTATTGAATTAGAGTCAAAAGAACAGGGTTACGTAGAAAAAATTGGCTGGCGCTCAACCTGGGTACGAATGCTGCCAAACAACATGATTGTTATACCCAACAGCAAAATTGCGGGCTCCAAAATCATTAACTACTACTACCCTGAAAAAGAACTCTCGGTACCGGTAGAAGTAGGCGTACATTACAGTTCCGACCTAGAAAAAGTCGAACAAATAACCTTAGAAGTTGCCCGCGAAATACTACAGACACATGAATTCGGTGTAAAAACCTACGAAACCTTTATCGTTTATCACACCTTTGACTCCAGCAGCATCAACTTCACCGTAATGCTGCGCGCCAAAGAATACGCAAACCGATTCTTCATACGCTCTGCATTTATTAAAGCACTGCACAAACGTTACGCCCTAGAAGGCATCGTAATCCCATACCCAATTCGCGCGATCAATACCGACCAAGAATCCGCCATATTAGAACTGAAAAAAAACCAGTCAGCTTAATTGGCTGTTTTTTTAATTGGATAACGTCTACAAGCGTAAAATTACAAAAAATTTTACGCTCTTTAATAAAACATGGCGCTTTGCAAAACTGCATACTCCTGAGCAGCAGCTCTTACGGCCGATTAAAAATCGATACAGTCTATTCTTCTCAATACCTACATTAATATTTCCATATTTAAAACCAAGTAATCTTAGATACTTTAATGTCATTAACAGGCGCGACCAGTTTGGATTTGAGCAACAAACAACCACATAAACAAGCAAGACAAGACTTTACACAACAGTATGAGCGCACTATCGAACGCAATCGAGAGCATAAACATAATTGGGACTGGGATTTTTAGCGCATTATTTATATTAATGGGCGTTATTTTAACTTAAATCTTCAAACTCAATAATTTCGTCTTCGCGCGCAAATTTTTTACTTAGAAGACATTCTTTTACCTTTGATACATCTGATGTATAAATCACATGAGCAAGACTACTCTTCGCTCGTGTGGATGTAACATAGAACAATCTTCGCGTACGATCCAAACCGATCTCTTCTCCAGCATTTAGTTTTTTCTGACTTGCTACAGAAATTTCTTTCGCACCGAAATACTGCTCATAAGAGAATAAAAAACCTCCCGCCTCATCATCATCCATGACCACCATAACGCGCTCAAATTCGTTACCTTTTACGCCTTGATGGGTTCGAAAAATTGAGTTTCCATCGGCATAATCCTTGTAGTTTCGGATTTGAAAGAAATCAGTCTCTAATGCCTCCGCCCAAGCGACAATTTCGCTGTCATCTTCCTCAGATGTTTCTTCTTTAAACCCATTATCTCCAGAACCCGATACAAACGACTGTAACTTCTCTGGAATCCTAAGCAGCTTTTGCTGAGAAAGCACTTCAAGAACTTCGCGAAAACTAACATCATCATTTGAAATCACACCTCTAAACGCGTGCTCCGCAGCTCTAGCAGGCGAGAGTGGATCATCCTTGTTATCATTAAGTACGCTGGGTTCCAAAAGTGGCGACTTATTGTTTCTCAAGATAGACATAAGGTCGGCACGTCGCTTTTCGCGGCTCGCATCAACCAGAGGAAAAACAATATCAGAGAAAAAGTTCAGCTCGGCATTATCGCCTTCAGAAATTCGGTCTTTAATTTTGGGGGATTCTGACAACCTATCCCAAAGTTCATCAAACCTGAGCCGACGACTAGCCATTTTGTGTTCCAATAATAGGATAGCTGTTTCTTTAGATTCAGTATCTGTCCAACCCACATCTCCCGTAAGCTCAGCCATAGTATTACGGATTTTTTCTTCAACGTCTGGTTTGACTAGATTATCACGTGGAAGTAGGAAGTATCTTACGTAACCTTCTGCAGATCCGTCTTTCGCATACTGATAGCGCCCGTCATCTTCGCTTCGAATTTGATTGCCTAAACCAACGATACGCCGAGCTGAGCGATGATTCATTTCCTTGTTAAAAGTTTTCCAACCGTTTGGCTTGGTCTTACCTAGCTCGACTTCGCCTCCACCAAAGATACGCTGCATTGTATCTCCGAACAAACCAATAACAATTTTTTCAGATTTTGCCTTTTGTAGTTCAAAAAATGAGTTCACTACGTCTTTGTTTGTATCTTGGCTTTCGTCAATGAATATGAAAGGAAACTTATTCACTATCACTTCGGCCATCATTGGTTTTGTAGTGAGAAAGTTTGAGAAAATTTTTAATACGTCCGCGTGTGATAGTGAGTTTTGAGATGAGTTTACGCCGTTTGGATCGTAAACAAATGTACGCGGTTCTGCTAACCACTCAATTTTTTCAATTAAACGGATAATTGTTCTTTTTCGAGCATCAGAAGCCTTGCCAGCACGGCCACGTCTCTCTTCATCTTCAACCTGCGCAAGATCATAGGGAATCGTTTCCAAGTACCACTTGCGAATATCCTCATTAAAGCCAGCAATAGTCGACCAACAAAAACTATGAATCGTTGAAACGGCAAAGATTGGATTCTGCTCGATTCGATCCTTGATTTCGTCCGCTGCGTTGTTTGTAAAGGTAACAACCGCGATTTTCTTTCCTTGCCGAGAAAAGTCCGCACAATAATGAACTCTTAGAAAATCGAGAGCTTTTTTTAAAGAATAGGTTTTTCCTGATCCCGCCCCTGCAAAGGTGATAAAGCTTTTCCTCGACCCCATGTAAAGGCATTCTTGAATACTTGAATCAACGCTATTGTCATGATCTTCAGATTTGGTTTCTGCCAAGAAATATTCTTCAGACATAAATCTCCCCTATGCTTTTAGTGAAAGTTGCTTTTCCAGCCACGCGAGGCCATCGCTAATATATTCGGGGGGATTAAAGCTGTTCGCCTCATTGTCCGCGAGATGGAAGAGGCAGTCGAACGCAAAGTCGCCTTTTTTCAAATCTTTCACATAGTTAAAAAGTGACTCTGACAGGGTTTTACTATCATTTTCATGGGCGGCTTTTGCATCTTTCAGTCTGGATTTTTTCTGGAAATATTCATTCTCGAAATTTTCTAAAATCAATGCATCTTCAAAAGTTCGAGATAAAACTTCTTTGTCAGAAATATTTGTTGGCTTTTGATAGGCAATGTATAACGGCGTACCTTGGCTCGTTGTAGCGTGTTTATCTTTGGACAAGTCCACCAAGTCATCTATAGCTTCTTCCTTTGGGTGCCACTTTTTCAAGGTATCATTATTGGTTTTTCGATTTAAGTTTCTTTGTGGGAAACAAGACTTTCCTTGTTCATCAACAGAGTCGAGATCTGTCAGGACTAAGGTTGTTACCCCTAGCATCTCTATTAAATCTTTGTATTTATGCGTGTGCGCACCATTTACTTCGAGCATGGATACATATCGCTTTGAAAGTTGAGGAAAATTTTTAGAGATAAATTCGGGCACTAGAAGACGTTCTGCTTGTCCTTCAACAAAGATCACTCCGTCGGCAAAAAAGATATCACAATGAGTAAGTTTCAAGTGCTTTCTGACAAACTGGAGCTCTTCTTTAGGCTTCGCAAACAATTCTGACATATTAGCGATTGATGTGTAATCCATCGCAATGGATGCGTCTGCAATATTTCGTCGGAAATACCGTAAATCTTTGAAATCAATATTATCAATAATGTGGCTAGAGTGTGTACTGATAACTAGTTGTGTTTGATATTCAGGTCTATCTACTTTAGTTTCTGAATCACGTAAATCCGCATGATTTCGTAATGTGTTATACGCTTTTGAAACAAATACGCGCTGGACTTGTGCATGAAGATTTACTTCCGGCTCTTCGAGTAAAACTAAGTGAATTGGCTCAATTCCCTCTTCAATATCGCTTTCTGAAAATGCCGATTTTCCAACGCGCATCCATTTGTCACGAAACTCTAAAAGCCTGAATGTTAGATATATGAGATTTTGGTACCCAAGCCCTAGATAACTTTCAGGAAGAAACTCTTCTTCAGTCTTGTCAAAACGATATCGAACTGATGAGGACTTTTGCAATGCATCTGTCCCGCTAATTTTCGCAGAAATTTCAACAGTTGGATTGCCACCAATACCCGGATACCCCATGTCCTCCAGCTCTTTTAAAGGCGCTTCAAACTGAGTGTTTAATCTATCGGTGAAATCTGTTTCTAACTTCTGTTGTTGTCCCAATACTTTGAGATCATCAGCTTCTGGGAAATCATCTGGGTTCAAAATACGTTCGTAATATTCACGAAGTAATTTGTTGAGCCGATGCTTTTCTGAATATGGCCCTTTTTGATCTGTATTATCTTCCGTCCCCAATCCCCGTTGCTCGGATATCACATCTACTCGAATTAATTTTTTTAAAGTATCGGATTTAAGGGGCTGTAGGATTTCTCTGATAACAGGCTCTGTTTCTGTAGCAGGTTCTGCTTCTTTGCTCAAAATGTAGTGCTTTTGTTTAATATATTTACTGAAATTTCGACCTTTTTCCAAAAAATCATTTAGGTCTTTAGGCCACAAGCTTGCCTCGCCCCCGTGCTTTGACACTACGCCTCTCACATCAGTAAACTCACGACATAATTTGATAATATCGACCGCTTCGTAAGTTATACGAACCAACAGAGCGCCGCCGCACCATTCCAGGTCTGGCAAGATGTCACGAACTTTGTACGCCTCACTTGCTTCAGCTGTAATCTCGATGTCTAGACTAGGCAATAACTTTGTAAGAGTACTCGATAGCTCCTCTATTTCTTCGCTATCAGGAAATTTGCCTTCGACCTGTTCACCCAGCTTTCGGATTTCCTTCCAATTCCGTTTCGATATGTCTCTAAATTTTAGGTTATCTGGACTTTTTAAGAATGTGTGTAGTGCCCCAATGCAGGACGTTTTTCCACTGTTGTTCGCGCCAACAAGAACAGTTTTTTTATCATCAAGCACCAAGGCAACTTCGGCTAGTCGACGGTAGTTTTTTAATACGAAAGACGTAATTTTCATCTATCAAAACCTTTAGAAAGTACCCTTGTTTATTGATTTAGAATTTTCCAAGACATCTATAATATTCTTCAATGCTGACAATTTCTGAGTTAAGACTCCAATGTCCGCTTTGGGTCAAAAACGGTGGTTAAAATTCTAATTTTTTCATCTACCATTTATACATTTATGAACTTACATCAAACAACAAAAAAATCGCTACGTTAGTCAACTAACGACTTCTTTTATTCTTATTTCCCAATCTCGTACTTGTCGAGTGATAGCTTCTACATTATGACGTGCTGCAACCCAAAAAGAGCGACTATGGCAAATACTAAAGGCGATTATAAACACAAATTTTCAAGTCCTATTGTACACCTTCCAAACTTACCGTTGGGCACCTCAAAATACCGCTTGCACCTAGTAGAAGACTCAGGTTTAAGCGGCAAGCAGGCTGAAGAGCTTTTAAAAATGCTATGGCAGATGATTCAAACGATGAGTAAATACGCGCTTCTTTACTGATGCGTCAGTGATAAAAAGCAAAAAAATTGAAAGGTATGGATTAAAAAGCCAAGAGCATCGCAACCGACAATATGCGAGGAAAACTGCTTTATTATGGAAAAGGTTTTTCATGACGATGTAACAGGTGGCGGTAACTTTAATAAACGTCCTGTTATGACTCAGATTATCAGTTACCTAAAAGCTAACCCTCATAAAAATTATATTGAGATATTAAACACTTTAGCCGCGATATTTAAAAATTGCGCGCCTCATTGTGTTATCAAACACGGAGACTTCTTGGTTTTTTTTCTGGCGGAAACAACAACGGATAGCCAACTGATATTTCGTGTATTTTTTTGAGAATTGTTACGGTTTGATGTGCCAATGGAACAAGATGTTCTGTGCCCATCTTCATGCGTTCGGCAGGTATTCGCCAAATACGCTCTTCAAGATCAAACTCTTCCCAACGAGCACCACGTAATTCACCGGGGCGCACAAACGTTAAAATTAATAACTCAATAGAAAGCTGCATTAGTAATCTACCCTTAGCTTTATAATTAGCTAATGCCTTTAAAAATTCGGGTAATTCTTTTCTCGGCAAAGAGGCTCTGTGTTCTGTTTTACTGAGCTTTTAAAATACTGGTTAAATCAGCGGCGGGATTAATTTCAATTAAATTATTTTGCACGGCGTAACGAAATACTCGACGAACATCTTGCAAGGTTCTACTAGCAATGTCAGGAGCATCAAGATTTTCTACAGCGCGTGTAATTTTAATAATTTCTTGCGGTTTAATTTCGGCAATTGGTTTGTTACCAACTAAAAGAAAGGCGTTTTGTTCTAACCGTAAAAATACGCGGTTTGCGTGGCCTGGCTTCCAAGTGCCCTTTTAATGATTCCACCAATATTCGACAATTTTAGAAAATAAATTACTGGATTTTTCTAATGTCTTAGTAGAAATGAAGTTTGTGCGATGAAATTCAGCGATGAAAAAGATGGGCGTATATTCATTGTTAGGAAAGAGGTCGAGCGTCACAATACGGGGTATGTTTTCGCGGAAATAACCCCGGCGCTTAGAGAGGTTTTGACCAGAGCCAAATCATTGCCTCCACTGAGCCAATACGTGGTTTCAAAGATTTTGCGCGGCGGCCGAAGGGGTCAATTACGCCCAGAAATGATTTCGAGAACATTTCATGAAACCGCAAAGGAGTGTGGAGTATTTAACCATCTCGATAGAGATGAGTGGCCAACGTTTCATGAAATAAGATCGCTAGGATCGAGCGTTTTGGAGCAGTCTGAAAAAAGACCAGTTGATCAGATTCAGGCACTTTTGGCTCACGCATCAGGAGAGCAAACACAGGTTTATTTGGATGGTCACGGTGATCAGAAATGGATCGAGGCGGTAGCGGGAAACACTAAAATTTGGTGATCTGTGTGGTTTATTTTTCCAAAATATTTCCAAATATTTCCAATGAATATTTTTTAACCGCTTGGAAAAACGTTATTTTTGGTGCCCAAGGCCGGACTTGAACCGGCACGGCTTACGCCACTACCCCCTCAAGATAGCGTGTCTACCAATTCCACCACTTGGGCAAGGGATGTTAAATGTCTTTTACTTAGATGGTCGGAGTGGCCGGATTTGAACCGACGACCACCACACCCCCAGTGTGGTGCGCTACCAGGCTGCGCTACACTCCGAGTTAGTTTTTAGCACTTTTAAGATAGTAAAAACTTAATTTTTAGTAACTTAAGAATAGCTAAAAAACCCGCCAAATCTTTGTTTTCTAAGGCATTTAACAGAGCGCGAGATAATACACTCTTAATTAGCTTTTGCAAGCATTAGCACAAAGATTTTTTAATCAAAAACGGCGAATTAGTGTATGTGTCTGTTACACCAATTCACCGTATTAAATTAGAAGATAACTGACTAGAAACACTATCAAACTGCGTTTGTTTAAACTGCACCGCAAAAAAAACGTTGCGCAAACATATCGATTCAGTTGTCTTTCAAAACGGCTAACACTTCTTCTAGCTCTACAATCATTTGATGAACAATTTGTTTGAACTGCGTATTGTCTTCAACAGCTTCATCTCCGGTCATACGCTGGCGCGCTCCGTTGATGGTAAAGCCTTGATCGTAGAGTAAAGCTCTAATTTGACGAATTGTGAGAACATCTTGTCGCTGATAGTAGCGACGATTGCCTCTTCGTTTTACTGGTTTTAACTGAGGAAATTCTTGTTCCCAGTATCGCAGTACGTGCGGTTTAACAGCGCACAACTCGCTTACTTCACCAATGGTAAAATAGCGCTTTGCCGGAATGACCGGAAGTTCGTCATTGTGACTTGGTTCCAGCATAGGCCTCCACCCTTGCCTTCAGTTTTTGACCTGGCCTAAAGGTAACCACCCGTCTGGCAGAAATTGGAATTTCTTCGCCAGTTTTGGGGTTGCGCCCTGGGCGTTGACTTTTGTCACGCAGGTCAAAATTGCCAAACCCTGAAAGCTTAACCTGCTCGTTACACTCTAACGCGGTGCGAATCTCTTCAAAAAAAACTTCGACGAGTTCTTTTGCCTCGCGCTTGTTAAATCCGAGCTCTTCATAGAGGAGCTCGGCCAAATCCGCTTTTGTCAGTGCTCCAGTCATAACAGTGTAGCCTTTTTAGTGTGCGGTTACTGTTAAGCTGGCTGATTTGCCAGATTAATCAGCGTAATACCGCGTTAAGCTCCGACTCGAGATACTTGATAACAGCATCAACCGAGGTGTTAATCTGTTCGTCCGTAAGATTGCTCGAAGGATGCTGGAAGGTCAAGCCTAAGGCAACACTTTTTCTTTGTGTATCAATACCTTTGCCCACATAAACGTCAAAAATCTTTAACTCTGTGAGCCAGTCCCCAGCACTATTACGCACCGCTTTTTCTAATTGCAGCCCTGTCACAGTTTGATCAACAACTACTGCGAGGTCGCGACGAACTTCAGGGTGTTTCGACAACGCGGTGTATTCCGGCACTAGGGCTTGAGCAATGTCCGCCTGATTTAACTCAAACACGAATGCTGGCTGATCTAAATCTAGCGCATGTTGAACTTGCGGATGCAAGCAACCAACAATACCCACAATTTTTCCATCAATCAGTATTTGTGCTGTTTGCCCTGGATGCAAAGCACTATGAACAGCCGGCTCAAAAACTACGCTTTCTGGAAGAGCTAACTTACCGGTAAGCGCCAGAATTGCTTCGACGTCACCTTTAATGTCGTAGAAGTCGAATTTATCGCTTTTGCCAAACCAAGATTCACCTTGTTTAGTACCGTAAATCAAACCTGCGATCACTGGTGTTTGAACCAGCTTCTCAAGAGATCCGTCTTCAGAAACGAATTTAAGTCCCGTCTCAAACAGTTTTGCACGTGCTTGTTGGCGGTTCAGGTTGTGCTTAAGGCTGTTAATTAATCCGGCCCACAGACTGGTGCGCATCACCGACATATCGGCACTAATTGGATTCTGCAAAGGAACCGGAGTAATGCCTGGGTCAATGATTGACTGAATTTTAGTATCAACAAAACTGTAGCAGATAGCTTCTTGATAGCCTCTAGCGACAAGCGTGGCACGAATTCGGCCGAGCGGCGTTTGCGTTTCAGTTTGACGATCAATCCGCATCGGTAATGCCATAGAGGTAACCGGCAAATTGTTATAGCCATAGACACGAGCAATTTCTTCAAGTAGATCTTCTTCGATGCTGATATCAAAGCGATAGCTTGGTATTGCAAACGTCCAAGAAGAGTCATCAGAAGATACAACTTCTAAACCTAAGCGAGTTAAAATTTGCAGAACGTCTTCGTCAGCAAGAGAAAATCCTAAACCAGACTCAATACGAGCTTTGCGCAAGGTAACTTGCACTGGAGCAGGAACCGAATCATTCTCAGCAACCACAACTGGGCCTGGAACACCGCCTACAATATCGATGATAAGTTGCGTTGCGCGCTCGATGGCTCTTGTTGCTAGATTGTAATCCACGCCGCGCTCAAAGCGGTGTGAAGAATCAGTATGCAGACCATATCGACGCGCTCGATTCGCAATGGTCAGCGGGTTAAAGAATGCTGCTTCTAGGAAAATGTTGGTAGTTGCATCCGTTACCGAAGAGGGTTCTCCACCCATAATGCCTGCCATTGCCAGCGGGCCAGACGCATCGGCGATCACCAAAACATCGGTATCAAGCTCCACTTCTTCACCATTGAGCAAGACCAACTTTTCTTTATCTTTGGCAAAGCGAACCGTAATTTGAGTATCGAGTTTATCGAGGTCGAAAGCATGCATAGGCTGACCTAATTCCATAAGCACAAAATTGGTCACATCTACGATTGCATCAATACTACGCACGCCACCGCGGCGTAATTTCTCTTGTAACCACAAAGGACTTGGTTTTGAAACGTCAACGCCTTGGATAACTCGACCAACATATCTTGGACACGAATCTTCAGCTTGTAGCTCTACAGGAAATGTTACTTCAGAAGCTGCGTCTACTGGCTCAATGGCTGGCCCGCAAACTTCACATCGGTTTAACACACCCACTTCGCGGGCGATACCTTGAATACTCAAGCAATCGCTGCGGTTTGGCGTAAGGTCTACCTCAATGCATTGATCATTTAACTTCAAATATTCGTTCAGATCGACGCCAACCGGAGCATCTAAAGGTAATTCCCATAAGCCAGAATCGTCTTCACCAGCTTGCAGCTCTGTCTGAGCGCAGAGCATTCCAAAAGACTCTACGCCGCGTAGTTTGGCTTTTTTAATCTTAAACGCTTTTCCGTCTTCGCCAGGAGGTAAGGACGCTCCGACCGTGGCGAAAGGTATTTTGATGCCAACTCGCGCGTTGGGAGCACCACAGACAACCTGCTTGGTCTCATCGCCGTCGCCAGCAACGGTACAAACACGAAGTTTATCGGCATCTGGGTGTTGTTCTGCGGCAATAATTTCGCCCACAACTACACCGGTGAATTGACCAGCAACCGACTCGACTGCGTCAACTTCTAACCCGGCCATGGTAATTTGATCAACTAATTGCTGCGTATTGATATTTGGGTTAACCCACTCACGCAACCAAGATTCGGAGAATTTCATGCTTCAATCTGCTCTTTTCGGTTCTTTAGGCGTGTTTTACACGGCGAGTATTAGCGAAACTGTTTTAAGAATTTTACGTCGTTCTCAAAGAACAAACGTAAATCGTTAACGCCGTAACGCAGCATAGCTAAACGCTCAACACCCAAACCAAAGGCGAAACCGGTGTACTTTTCTGGATCAACACCACTGGCTCGAAGAACATTAGGATGAACCATGCCGCAGCCACCAACTTCCAGCCAACCCGTCTTACTGGATTCCCATTGAATATCGAACTCGGCTGACGGCTCTGTGAAAGGGAAAAAAGACGGACGGAAACGCACTTCTAGATCACGCTCAAAGAACGCTTGAAGGAACTGCACAATAGTGCCCTTGAGGTCGGCGAAGCTAATATTTTGATCAATTGCCAAACCTTCCACTTGATGGAACATCGGCGTATGGGTTTGATCAGAATCGCAGCGGTAAACACGGCCAGGACAAATGATATAAATTGGAGGCTCTTGCGATTCCATGGTTCGCACTTGTACTGGTGAAGTGTGTGTACGAAGCACATGGTTTTCATCGATATAAAAAGTATCGTGCATGGCGCGAGCTGGGTGATGAGCCGGGATATTTAAGGCATCGAAGTTGTGATAGTTGTCTTCGATTTCAGGACCTTGCTCAACTCGATAACCTACCGCAGAAAATATTTTTTCAATGCGTTCTAGGGTTCGTGTTACTGGGTGCAAACCACCCATTTCCGATTGTCGACCAGGAAGAGTTACATCGAGTGTTTCACTTGCTAACTTCGCATTAATAGAAGCTTGTTCAAGTTGACTTTTTTTCTCGTTGATTCGATCTTGGACCTGTTGCTTGGCTTCGTTAATTTTTGCACCGGCAGCAGGACGCTCCTCAGCCGTTAACTTTCCTAAGCTTTTTAGTAACGCAGTGATTTGGCCTTTTTTACCCAAATATTCAACACGCACATGATCCAGTGCGGCTAAATCTTCAGCCTTTTCAACCAAGCCAAGCGCTTCATTGGTGAGCGCGGCTAGATTCTCCATGCGGACTTCTCCAAATAGTCTTACACAAGAGTTAATTATTCTTGCAGAGTGTTTCTGCGGTATTTTACCGGCACAAAAAAAGGGAGAAGCTCAAGCCCCTCCCCTTTTTTTGGCTATCCTGTAAAACGAATTTTACGGATTTGAATTGGGATTACACTAGGGCTGCTTTCGCTTGTTCAACGATGGCAGCAAAAGTCGCTTTGTCATGAATGGCAAGATCAGCCAATACACGACGGTCCAATTCAATGTTTGCCTTTTTAAGGCCAGCGATTAAGCGGCTATAGCTCATACCTAAAGCACGAGATTGTGCATTGATACGAGTGATCCATAAAGCACGGAAGTTACGCTTTTTAACGCGACGGTCGCGGTAAGCATATTGACCGGCCTTAATGACCGCTTGTTTGGCTACGCGGAATACACGTGAACGTGCACCATAGTAACCTTTAGCTGCTTTCAAAACTTTCTTGTGACGACGACGCGCCTCAACACCACGTTTTACACGGGCCATATTCTCTTCCTCAAAATTCTCGTGTTGTTAAAACGGGCCAATTACTTGGCGCGTAGCATACGATCTACCAATGGTTTATCAGCTGCGTTTAGCACTGAAGTGCCGCGCAATTGACGCTTACGCTTGGTAGTCATTTTGGTCAAGATATGGCTTTTGTTGGCGTGTTTGTGCTTGTAACCGCTAGCCGTCTTTTTGAAGCGCTTTGCAGCACCGCTATGTACTTTAGCTTTTGGCATGGGATGAAAACTCCATCACAGACCCCTTAAAGACTCTAAGTATATTAATACCCAGGGGGATCAACTGTTGACGTTAAAAAGTAGGTCGGTAGCTAAAAACCTGGCTACTTTTGTTTGCTTAGCTACTTACGCAACCCATGTTCATGAGTTACTAAATAGCTTACCTCAGCCTCACTATAATAAATCACAGTTGAAAGCCGAGGCGAAATTCTACACATCCAATGATATCGGGAAAACTTATTTTTTCTTTTTCGGTGCGATAACCATCAATAGCTGGCGACCTTCCATTTTAGGACGTTGCTCAACCACACCAAACTCTTCCAAATCTTTCTCGATACGTTCTAGCATTTCCATACCGAGTTCTTGGTGAGCCATTTCTCGACCACGATAACGCAGAGAGATTTTAGCTTTATCGCCGTCTTCTAAGAAACGAATTAAGCTCTTAAGCTTAATTTTGTAATCGCCAATATCGGTACCGGGACGAAATTTCATTTCTTTAACTTGCTGTTGCTTTTGTTTCTTTTTAGCAGCAGCGCGTTGCTTTTTGATTTCAAACAAGTGTTTGCCGTAGTCCATTACCTTACAAACCGGCGGATCGGACTGAGCAGCCATTTCAACTAAATCTAAACTGGCCGCTCGCGCGGTACTGAGAGCTTCATCTATTGGAACAATTCCTACTTGCTCGCCATCTGCACCGATCAATCGAACCGTGGCGGATTGGATTTGATCGTTAATCCGGGCTTTTTTTGAACTACCGGCAGCTGCTTCTCGTTTGATAATTGTGTCTCCTAAACTATGAGCCTAAGCCCTTAAACCTGTTGCTAGTTACTAGCGCTATCAGTGCGACCTAGATTTGCAATGTCTTTATTGATGAGCTCAACAAACTCATCTATGGACATTACGCCTAAATCTTCACCGGTACGTGTTCTAACCGCAACAGCATTTGACTGAGCTTCCTTATCGCCAGTGACAAGCAAATAAGGAACCTTTTGTAAAGTGTGCTCTCGAATTTTAAATCCGATCTTTTCGTTTCTCAAGTCGCTTGATACTCGCAAGCCATGATTAGCAAGTTGTTTTTCAACACTTTTAACGTAATCTGCCTGAGCATCGGTAATATTCATGATCGCAACCTGAGTTGGAGCCAACCAAGTTGGGAATGCACCTTCGAAGTTTTCGATTAAAATACCAATAAAACGCTCGAAGGAACCAAGAATAGCTCGATGCAACATAACCGGAGTCTGGCGACTGCCATCTTCGGCAACGAATTGTGCGCCAAGACGACCAGGCATTGAGAAATCCACTTGAATGGTTCCACACTGCCAAACTCGACCAATACAATCTTTCAGAGAAAACTCAATCTTCGGACCATAGAATGCGCCTTCACCGGGCAACAACTCAAAGCCCAAACCTTTAGCATCAAGCGCATCGGCAAGTGCTTTTTCTGCCTTATCCCAAACTTCATCACTACCAACTCGTTGTTCTGGACGAGTGGAGAGACGAATAATGACCGAGTCAAAACCGAAATCACGATACACCGAGTAGAGCAAATCGGTAAACGTAGAGACTTCGGTTTGAATAGAGTCTTCCGCACAGAAGATATGTCCATCGTCTTGAGTAAAGCCACGAACACGCATGATACCTTGAAGTGTGCCCGAAGCCTCATTGCGATGGCATGAACCAAATTCAGCCAGACGCATTGGTAATTCTTTATAAGATTTTAAGCCTTGGTTGAACACCTGAATATGACAAGGACAGTTCATTGGCTTAATCGCAAAATCACGAGATTCGGATTCAACTGTGAACATATCGTCACGGAATTTATCCCAATGGCCTGACTTTTCCCAAAGCACGCGATCAACAACTTGCGGGGTTTTAATCTCTAAATAGCCGTTCTCACGCTGAATTTTGCGCATGTATTGTTCAATAGCGGTATAAACGGCCCAACCTTTGGGATGCCAAAACACCATTCCAGGCGCTTCTTCTTGCAAATGAAAGAGATCGAACTTTTTACCAAGTTTACGATGATCTCGTTTAACCGCCTCTTCCAAAAATCTAAGATGCTCTTTTAACTGTTTTTTATCGGCAAACGCAGTACCGTAGATACGTTGAAGCATCTTATTGTTAGAGTCACCTCGCCAGTAGGCACCAGAAACTCGTTGCAATTTAAAGTGTTCACAAAACCCCATGTGCGGAACATGTGGCCCACGACACATATCAACGTATTCTTCGTGATGATACAAGCCCGGCTTATCTGACTTTGGAACATCGCGATCAAGAATTTCCATTTTGTAGCTTTCGCCGCGCGCTTGGAAAGTATCGTATGCTTCTTCCCAACTCACCTTCTTTTTAACAACAGAATACTTCGTCTCAGCCAACGTTTTCATGCGTTGTTCTAACGCTTCAACATCTTCGTCGGTCAATCGATGTTCTAGATCGATGTCGTAATAAAAGCCGTTTTCGATGGTAGGACCAATCGCCATCTTGGCGTCTGGCCACATTTGTTTGAGCGCGTGTCCCAATAAATGAGCACAGGAGTGGCGAATAATCTCGATGCCATCTTCGTCTTTAGGGGTAAAGATTACTAAATCAGCATCGGCTTCGATCAGATCAACTGCATCGTGGCGAACACCATTAACGCGCCCACCCAGCGTAACTTTCGCAAGGCCAGGACCAATGTCTTTAGCTACGTCTAAAATAGATACAGGATGATCAAATGAGCGTTGTGAACCATCTGGGAGAGTAATGACAGGCATATGTACTTCCTTACCTCAGTGGTGACTCCTACCAAAAGCCACTTGATTTGGGGTTTAAAGCGAATCTACATTATTTCGAAAGAAAAGTTTTACCAAGTGATAACTAACTTTTCTTTATTTGAATTGGTACGACCGAGTGGACTCGAACCACCGACCCCCACCATGTCAAGGTGGTGCTCTAACCAACTGAGCTACGGTCGTATAGGACTTTTCAAGAGGCGCGCACTTTACCAGCTTGATTTATTGAGCGCAAGCATTAAAAACTCGTTCTAAATTAATTGTTTAGCTGCGACAATAAGTGTTCATTCCAATTTTTTAAGCCGCTTTAATCGTGAACCCTAATCGCCAAGCAAATGTCATCGCCATCACCGGAGCTTCAGGCTTAATTGGAGGCGTTCTAGTAACTCAGTTAAAAAACACTGGCCACGAAGCTGTCGAACTGTCTCGCAACAACTGCACATTGGATAACTTTAACTCCTTTACCGAAGCCGTCAAAAATGTAGATGTATTCGTGCACCTAGCCGCGGTAACACATAATCCAAACGCAACCTACCAAGATTATTACGAAGGTAATGTTGAGTTCACAGAAAAGATTTGTACTTGGGTTACTGAAGCCAAGAATAAAAATCTTGCGGACATCAAGAGAGTCCTACTTATAAGCAGCATTAAAGTTATGGGAGAATCTACTCTGCCCGACCAACCATTTGTACATACCTCTACTTGCAACCCCGAAGATAACTATGGAAAGACCAAGTTACTCGCGGAACAGAAGCTCAAGAGTATTTGTAATGAAGCTGGGACCGAATGGTGCATAATTAGACCACCGCTTGTTTATACACCGAATGCAAAAGGTAACTTACAACTCATATCAAAAGTCATTGATTGGCACCTACCTTTGCCACTAGGAAATATACAAAATCGCCGAGACCTAGTTGATATTAAAAATTTAGTTGAGCTCATTTCAATCTGCTCTACTCATCCAGCCGCGAGCAGCCAAATCTTTTTAGTCTCGGATGGAAAACCGCTAAGCACGTCAGAATTAGTAAAAAAAATAGCTACAGATACCAATAGAAAAGTACGGCTCATCCGTATTCCAAAATTCATGCAAGCATGGATAAAAAGTTACAGTCACAAATCTAGTTTGATACAACGACTGTTCGGCAATCTAGAAGTCGACATTACTCATACATCAAAAACACTGAACTGGCACCCAAATACCAAACCGAATGATCTCTAACAACTTCGCAATACTACTCGCCTCAGCCATCGTAATTTTTGGATTTACACTTTGGCTAACCAATGTGTATCGAAAACATGCAATACAAAAAGGTATTATCGACAACCCAAATCACAGAAGCTCTCATAAAACTCCAACTCCAACAGGTGGAGGAATTGTAACCGTCTGCGGAATTATAGCCGTTTGGGCGATTTGCTATGGGTTGCAAATGTTATCGATCAAAGAATTCTTAGCGCTAACTATTCCAGGCTCAATTATTGCCGCCGTAGGATTCTTCGACGACAAACACAACCTTCCGAGAAGAATTCGTTTTATTGCACAAATAGTGTCTGCGTGTATTACGGTATCTTTAATATACCCACTGCCAGACATTCAAATTTGGCAAAACATTTCAATAAAACTCAATGGCTTAGGGATTATTGCTGTAGTGATCGGTATAGTTTGGATGACCAACCTATATAACTTCATGGACGGAATCGACGGAATCGCAGGAGCAGAAGCGGTAACCGTACTCGCAGGTGCAAGCCTTATATGCTTCATTAACGGACAAGTAGAATTAGCAGCAGTACTAATTGCCAGCTCCCTACCCGTCTACGGATTCCTCTACTGGAACTGGCCGCCGGCAAAAATATTCATGGGCGACGCATGCAGCACATTTCTGGGAATGACATTCGCCACACTCGCACTCATAACATCAAAAAGTGAAGCCATAAACCTATGGAGCTGGTTTATATTACTCTCACTATTTATCTTAGACGCAACAATAACCTTACTGGTTAGAATCGCTACCGGACAAAAATGGAGAGAAGCGCATAGGACACATTTGTATCAGAAGTTGTCTTGCAGATATCAAAGTCATAAAAAAGTAACTATGGCACTAATCTCAATAAACTGTATATGTAATGTTACCATTTGTACAATATTTACATTGGGGCTGAAGTAGCTAAGAGCAGCCATAGTGGCTACTCTAAAGCTCATGTATACAAGAAAAAGCCGGTTAACACCTAGGCAACAAAGTAGGCTTATAGAAT
>CALMJT010000080.1 GCA_937864365.1 uncultured Alteromonadales bacterium
CAGAAATTGAAAATGCGATTTCCAATTTCTTCACAATTTCAATCACTTACCGTTTTTGAAATTGACGACACATCCTTGTGTCGCTAGAAACTCTGGGTTAATCAGAGTTTCCTATACAAAGGTTATTTAAGACCAAATAACCAATTGTTAAAAATTCTCTTCTGGGCTTGTGAATGGTCTCTTTGCAAACCCTTTTGCCAGGCTTTTTAGCCTGGCTTTTTTTATTTTAACATCAAGCTTTTTAAACCTACATCACATTAAATATGTAAAAAACTTCCAGCTAAATCTAAACCAGTAGTTTGTTCAATTAAACAAACAAATACTCTTGGTAAATGTTTTGAAATAATTTTTAAAACTTTTACAAATTCTCATTAAAAATAACGTCCAAAACATACAAAAATATCTCTAACCTATTGATTTGTATATATTAAATTAAGTTGGAACATCCCGTGCTATATCTCTAGTGTATTTAAAATTCATTTAGAGAAAACAATCGGAGTTCGTTATGAATAAAGATATGGCAGAAGGTAAATGGAAAGAAGTTAAAGGTGAAATTCGTAAAACTTGGGCCAAAATTTCCGACGATGAAGTAGAGCAAATGGCCGGTTCGCAAGAAAAATTTGAAGGTTCTATGCAAAAGCACTACGGCAAATCAAAAGAAGAAGCTCGCGATGCGTGGGAAAAACTTACTAAGCATTAATAGCGAAAGCAAGTGGTTAACAACCACTTGCTTTTTTTGTGCAAAAACTTCTTGGAGAGCCTAATGAATAATCCGTTAAAAATAAAAAATGTCTTTAAACAATACGGTAACAAACGTCAATTAATTTTAGGTCTTGCGTGTTTAGTTGCGGTGTCGTTTGCCGGTTGTCAAACGGTTGAGGGTTTTGGTAAAGACGTGCAGTCGGCGGGTGAATCCATCGAGCGTGCGGCAGATTAATTCAAAATTAAACCCATAAATCTTGAATGTCCAATACTTGTCTGGTTATAAATACTTGTTTGATGATAAGTGCAGAGTATTTATTTTAAGCAACTGTAAAATTAAAAATATCCGTAATTTTATATGTATAACAATCAGCCACCCGTGGTTTGCGCTGATTTACGTAAATTTGACAATACACCGACAGTTTATCGGTCGAATTAGGCATAAAATTATTTAAAACTTACCCAAACCCAAATAACTTAGATGCCATGACCTTAATGGAAGCCATTTCGGGGGTTCCATACCCCATTAGAGAGAGCTCAAAAAATAAATAAAACCAAAACAATCGTAGCCCTAGGCATAATGATGCTTGGCTCGGCAGTGTTGTTTTTTTACGTAAACAATACGCAAATACCTCGCGCGCTAGATGCAAATTCGCAAGAAATTATTCAAAAGCTCGATAACATTGCTACTTTAAACAACGCCAATTTTATTGAGTTTTATCGCAAAGAGCTCACCGAAGAATTGAATGCTAAGCAAAGCGACTCTGATAAAAACCTTCTAGAAAACAACGAGCAGCTAAACAGCAAACAATTTATCTTAACGGTAATGAACCACTACAACCTAAGCCGAGTTTTGTACGTAAAAGAACCTAGTGCTGCGCGCGCAAGGTTAATGGTAAATAGCTTTAGCCTAGGCGATAGCTGGTATTACCAATACAGCGAAAACGGCTACACAGAAGAAACCCAAGTAGACTCTATTAATAAAGCCCTAAAAATCAAAGCAGAGTTTTACCATTTATGTGAAAAAACCAACAATAAACACTGGTTTTTTTGTACCAGCAGCGATTAGTTATTTATTCATAATCGCAATATTATTTGCTTAATTTACCTGCCTGCCATTTTACAAATATCCTCAACTATTCTTTTTAGAATCTAATTCTAACTCTTTAAATATCTCGCCTTGACGCGTTAAACACTTAATTTCGATTAAATATTCAAATTGCGCCAATATGTCAATAAATCCATATTCCCAGTAAAACTGCAACATGCGATAGTTACGCAAATGCTATCGACTGAATGTAAGAGACAACAATGAGTGCGGAAGAAGATTTTGCAGAAGCGCAACGGCTAATTGAAAATTGGCAGCCGGGTGAAGAGTTGGATTTATCCGATTTGGAAGAGCTGGAGGAAATACCGGAGAGTATTGCCAATTTAAAAGAACTGGAAGTACTCTATTTAGCAAATTTAGACGATAGCGAATCTTTCTATTTAAAAACAAGTATAGGAACCTCTGATTAACCTAAAAATATTTAGGAACCTCTGATTAACCTAAA
>CALMJT010000081.1 GCA_937864365.1 uncultured Alteromonadales bacterium
TCAATTTCTGTCCTCTGATTAAATCATGGATGAGTTAATCAGAGGTTCCTATAATTCAATTCGTATTGATTATAAAGCAATTGAAAATTGCACCGTCCATTTCTGCTCTTTGATTAACTCATGGAAGAGTTAATCATAAGCTCCTTCTGAAACTACTGATAGATGTAACGGTAATCGGGTATGAATTGTTGGTGGTAAGAGTCTTGGTTTTTTATAACTAGGCTCTTAAAAATGGCGATAACTTATTTCTATTGATTGCTGCGAATAATGCAAAAAAACCGATTGTAGTTATCAGACTTTTTTCCCTTGTATGTTTTTAATGAGTTAATTTTTATTTTATTAATGGTAAAACATATTTGAATTTCTGCATTTAATTTAAATAGTAATACTAGTGATAAAATAATGATTGCAAATGTGTATACATTGAAAATACTGTTTTTGTTGCAATAAAAAATTCACAGAATTTTGTTAAATCCTTTCTTTTTTAAGGTTTTATTCAAATTTGTTTTTAATTTATTGATTTACATGGGTTAATTATCTAATAAAGAACGAACGTTTAACTTTTTGTCATCATTTTGAAGTATTGTTGTCATATTTTCTTCTTTCCTTTCATTTTGACTGCGTTTAATATTCCTGCCACCAATTTGTAGCAACTGTATAAACCTGTGACTTTCGGTTTTCTATAGGAGGGCAGCATGCAGCAAATTTGTCCAGAACCACGTGTGTGGAATAAAATCTATATCGATTTAAAGCGCAAGTGGGTAGAAAGTGGCCAAGAAGGTTCTCAACCACCAACACCATTAGTTGTTGACCTTTGGGCTTATAGTTCAGATACAGAAAAAGCACAGCGCTGGCAAGAAACTCTTGTATGGGCTTTGGAACACAGCTGTTATTCGGTTATTTCTCGAATTAGAGATGAGCAAATGTATACAGGTGTTGCCTGATATATTAATGCACGAATATAAATTGCCTATGGATGGGCTGAATTATTTCTCGTAAAACGCCTTTCAAAATAATTCTCTTCCGTAATTTATTCAAATATCAAAATTGCTAAGCGTATATTTTTACTATTTCGTTAGCACATATTTGATGTTAGTCAATTGCTATTACTGATTTTAATGCTGGTAAAATATTTTCCAGTAATAAACCTTGAGCTTCTTCGGTTGGATGAATTCCATCGTTTTGCATTAAATCAGGTTGCGTTGCAATATTTTCGAGAATAAATGGTACTAAAATAACATTTTCATTTTCGGCCACACGTTGATAGACGTTGCGAAATTCATCGGTATATCGCTGCCCGTAGTTGGGTGGAATCTCAATACCCAACAATAGTACCTTGGCTCCAGCATCTCTCGATTGTTGAATCATTTTTGTTAAGTTTGTTTCCATCAATTTAAGCGGATAACCACGTAAGCCGTCATTTCCTCCAAGCTCTATGACCACAATTTCAGGCGAGTAGGTTTCAAGCAGCTTGGGTAAACGTGATAATCCGTCGCCGGTTGTATTGCCGCTAACGCTCGCGTTAACTGTTTGATAACCCGACTCTTCGAGTTGAAGTTTTTCCGATAATAAACTGACCCAGCCATTTTGGGGGTTTATGCCGTAACCAGCGCTAATACTGTCGCCGACTATTACCAATGTTTCTGCACTGCTCATTGCCGATATCAACATCAACCATCCGCCAATGATGGTTTTGTATAGCAACGGTATTAAGCTGGTGGGCGTCTTAGTTTTGGTCATAACGTTCGTATTTCTAGAGTTATCGATAACTGGATTTGTTGCTTGAGTCCTGTCAATGACTCGTTTATGAGCTTTTGCATTTGTAGCAACGTAAATGGGTTAATCAGAAGTTCCTTCATTCTGATTTTCGAATTAGACGAAAGTTCTTTATAGATAGCTAGTCTAGATAGACTCAATAATAATGCGTAAATGGAGAACTCAACCTCAATTTGCGCTGCTTGTAGGAAAATATAGAACTTGGCGAATGTTTCTGTAGTCACAGTAACTTGCTTTGAATAGGTCATTATTACTAAAAATGTTATTAATTAGTGCGTATAGGAGTCGGTCTTGCGTATTCTGAAAGCCCAGCAAATTAACAAGACTGTTACCACATCTGATGGTCAATTAACCATCATCGAAAACTTATCCTTGTCAGTCGAACAAGGCACCAGCGTTGCCATCGTGGGCGCTTCAGGTTCGGGGAAGTCCACCTTGTTAGCGCTACTCGCCGGTCTTGATGTTCCAACTTCAGGGGTCATTGAGCTGAACGGCAAGGATTTAACCGCCATGGATGAAGAAGGCCGTGCGAAAGTCCGCGCTGAGTCGGTTGGTTTTGTCTTTCAGTCATTTCAGCTCTTACCAGGATTATCAGCACTTGAGAACGTAATGCTGCCGCTAGAGTTGCACGGCGCTCCTGATGCCGAGGTGCGTGCCCGCAATTATTTGGAACGAGTTGGACTTGGTCACCGAGTTGCCCATTATCCCAAACAACTTTCCGGTGGAGAGCAGCAACGCGTTGCTATTGCGCGAGCTTTTGCCAGTGAGCCGAAGGTGTTGTTTGCTGACGAGCCCACCGGAAATCTTGACAGCGTCACCGGCGCCACGGTCATTGAGCTGCTATTTGATCTAAACCGCGAGCAGGGTACAACGCTAATCCTAGTTACTCACGAGCAGCGTCTCGCCAATCGTTGTTTACGGCAAATCACCATAGATGCTGGAGCCATTACTTCCGATTTGTCAGTCGATGAAGATGAAATTCGAGTGGAGTTGAGCGAATGAGTGACTGGAAGCTGGCGGCGAAATTTCTGTGGCGCCACTGGCGAAGTGGTGAGTTAAGAGTTTTGTCGGCTGCTATCGTTTTGGCGGTTACTGTAGTTACTGCCATTGCCGTATTTGCCGATCGAATGGATCGATCTTTACAGCGCCAGAGCAATGCTTATTTAGCAGCCGATCGAGTTGTTACCGGTCGATTTTCCATTCCAGAGCAGTGGCAAGATTTAGTGTCTGATCTGCCGCTAGAGCAAAGCTTTACCGCCCAGTTTGGCTCGATGGTGTTTGCCGAAAATGACATGCAGCTTGCTTCTATCAAGGCTGTTGCTCCCGGCTATCCACTTCGAGGTGATTTGGAAGTCAGTGACGTGCCGTTTGGACTGGGCAACGAAGTTTATTTTGCCGATGGTATTCCCGAGCCCGGTGAGGTCTGGGTTGACTCGCGATTACTTCCCATACTGGATATAGAACTAGGCGATACACTTGCGGTAGGTAACAGAGACTTTAAAGTCAGCAAGGTCGTTATTCATGAGCCAGATGCGCAACAGGGTTTCTCTGTTACCGGCCCACGAGTATTGATGAACTACGCCGATGTTGAATCAACCGGTGTTATCCAACCCGGCAGTCGAATTTTTTATAAATGGTTGTTGGCAGGCGAGGACGGTTCTCTCGACGAATTCGAGCAACGAATTAAGCCCGAGCTGGGTGAACATTTTCAGTTCAGAACCCTGCAAGGATCGCAACGCAGCATCGGTTCTGCGCTTGATCGCGGTAAAAGCTTTTTAATGCTTGCAGGAATGATCGGTGTGTTATTAGCAGGCGTTGCTATTGCCATTGCCGCCCAGCAGTTTGCCGAAAAACATGTTGATACGGTTGCGTTGCTAAAAAGTTTAGGTGCCGAAGCGCCAAAAGTTAGAAAACTTTACTTCACACAAATGCTCATGTTGGGTGTTGTCTCTTCTGCGCTGGGCTTAATTACAGGCGAGTTTTTACATCAGTTAATTGCGTCGTCTTTGTCGTCTTTATTTGGTGTTGAGTTGTTGCCAGCTTCTTGGACAGCCTACGGCTTAGGATTTTTTACCGGTCTAATTTGTTTGCTGTGTTTTGCACTTCCACCCATCTGGCCGTTACCGACCATTTCGCCGGTTCGAGTATTACGCCGAGAAATCAACATCGAACAGCTGAGTGTGCGCACTCGCGCATTGATTGGTTTGTCGGCAGTGATTCTTTTAATTGCCATTTACAGCCAAGACCTAAAATTAACGGTAACAGTTATTGTTGGACTGATTGCCATTTTAATTGTGGCGGTTGGCCTAAGCCTAGCGATGCTGCGATCCAGCGGTCAATTAGGCGCAAAAGCGGGGAGTACTTGGCGCTTAGCAATCTCCAATCTCCAACGTAATCCTGGCCATAGCACCACTCAAATTGTTGTATTTTCCTGTGCAATCATGTTGCTGATGGTTTTATTTATGGTTCGAACCAGCCTTATCGATGAATGGCGCCTGCAACTGCCAGAAAACGCGCCAAATCATTTTATTTTAAATATTGGTGCTAATGAGCGAGCACCGTTGATCGAAGAGTTTACCGCTAAGCAATTCGAATTTAACCCGCTGTATCCTATGGTTTTAGGTCGTTTGGTGGGGAAAAACGGCGAAACTTTTAGCGAAGAAGATCGCGATCTTTCCAACGCGCTGCGTCGTGAACTCAATCTGAGTTGGACCGACTCTTTGGCAGCAGATAACAACATTATTGAGGGCCAATGGTGGGATCAGTGGCAGAGTGTTGACGGAGAAAATGGTGTATCGGTTGAAGCGGGTACCGCACAAGAAATTGGTATTAAACTTGGTGACGAGCTGATCTTTAGCTTGGGTGGTTTAGAGCTAAAGGCCCGCGTTAGTAGTATTCGCACAGTAGACTGGAATGCATTAACACCCAACTTTTACTTTTTATTTTCGCCAGGGGCATTAGATGACTATTCACCTACTTATCTTACCAGTGTCTTTGTGCCCAATGATGACAAACGGTTTATTAACGAGTTTCTACGACGTTACCCTACGATAGTCATCATAGAAATCGATCGGATTATCGAACGGATCAAAGCCATCGTGACGCAGGTGAGTCAAGGGGTGGAGTTGGTCTTGTGGGTTGTATTACTCGGCGGTGTTTTAGTATTGATTGCAGCAGTCAGCGCCAGTATGGCTAGACGTTTGCATGAGTCGAGTATTTTGCGCGCTTTAGGCAGCGGTCGTAAGTTAATTGTCGGCAGTTTATGGCTGGAGTTTTCCCTACTTGGATTTGCCTCGGGTTTACTCGCTGCGTTCGGTGCCGAACTTATTTTATTTGCTCTTCAATCATTAGTGTTTGAGGCGACTTCCAGAATACATCCATTGTTATGGGTGTTTGGGCCAATCTTAGGCGCATTCTTTATTGGTCTTTTGGGGGCATTTGCTTGCCGTAAAACGGTAACTGTTCCGCCTGCACTGGTATTAAGAGAGCTACAGAGTTAACCAGAGGTTAGAAATTGAAATGCAATTTCCAATTTCGTCATAACTTCAATCAATTACTGTTCTTGAAATTGGCGACACTTCTGTGTGTCGCCTGAGATTCTGGGCTATTCGGTGTTTGCTTGAGTATTTTTTCTTTGTCTGGGTTACGAGAGTTCGCCAAAGAGCGTTTAGTCTTGTTCAACGCAAATGCTTAATCACCTGTAGCAAATCAGGAATCAACTGTGCGTATATTCCCACTCGTCCTGCAAATGTTGCTAAATCTTTTTCAGCAATAGCCGCGCGGTTTTCTGTTTGATCAATAATTTCGGCAAGGATTTTCTTTGCTCGCCAGCGATTGACACCATATTCAGTAAGCGGCGACAGCAGCGGTGCTATCAGAAGCGCGGACCCTAAGCCCCCCATTGCTCCAATCACAGATACCCAACCTGGTACGCCTGTCCAAGATAGCCAAAGTCCTGCGAGAAAAGATTGTTTACTGATATACACACTCGTGGCAGCGGCAGAACCCAGAGCCGCGGCGCTACCAAAAGCTGCCTTGTCGACAACGCCTCTACCCAACACACCAACTGCGAGAAACATAACAAACTCGCGACCACCTTCTTGGGGAATTTGCAGACGGTTAATGGCTTTTAATAAGTTGGCTTCCGATTGTTCCGGAGGAAGCTTTCGAAGAGTAGCCGTTAGCTCGGATAATTCGGATTTGTTGATAGAGGGGTGTTTTAATAGGTGCTGAGAGAACAACTCTTGCAGTTGATTAACATGCAACAGCTCATCTTCAATAATTTTTAGAACGGCTAATTCTTTTTGTGAGAGCTTAGATTCTGCTTGCGCAGATAACTTATGTTTACCAATAGGAAGTAACTTGGTTGTTTGTATCCATAAACTTCTAGGCAAAGCCAAAAGATCTCTCGGAACATCTGAGCGATATTGCCAGTGACGCTTACTCACCGCTTTTAGGTTTGCAAAATGTGTATTGTAAACGGCGTCTAAACGTTGACGAGCCGCAAAAAAGTGCGCCCGGTAAATACCTTGCCAGTGGTGTTCCCAAGCTTCTACACTGGTGTAATTTTTAAGCGTGTGTATATTCATCAGGTCAGATTCAAAACCAGTAATCTAACCTCAGACATTCAATAATCGCAATTCGTTTACTTATCTATACACAGAGTGGTTCTTACAGAGTTACCATGTGTAAATTTTAAAAACGTAATCAACAGTTATCGAAGGGTATTTGATCGGTCGACTATTTGATGCTCGATGAAACAGGCTTTGAACAGCTCAAAAAAATACTTTCAAGGGCTGCAAGAGATTTAATTTCACTTCGATCATATATTTTAGAATCATCTTCTTTATTTGCGGCTCGGCCAACGGTAATTGTTTGACTTAAGCCGACTCTGGCAGCAAGAAATTCTGAGTGTGTAGAAAAATTAACTTTGGCATTCATAATCTAAATTCCTTGAGTAGAGATATGGGTGTTTAAACGAGCTAGCATAAACTTAGATTACAGCCTTGTTATCGTTTGCAAGGCCGTAATTGATAAGGCATTAAACTAAATAATCCCGCCCATCAAACCTTTAGTAACAGCTTGCTGACGGTTAACACTGTTGGTCTTCTTCATGCAATTCTGAATGTGGAAGTTAACAGTTCGTTCACTAACTCCAAGAATGCGGCTTACTTCCCAAGAGGTTTTACCCTTAGATACCCAACGAAGACATTCAATTTCGCGAGGCGTAAAGTTGACGGACATTTTTGCAGTACATCTGCTCAAAGCGCCTAACGCGTAATGGCTAATAATCAACCAATACCAAGAGACTTTCTCAATAAGTTCATAAGTGTATTCATCGCCGAATTCAACAAGAACAATGGAGCGTTGGTAATTACTACCACCTAAAGCAATTGCGAATCCATTAGGCGACTTGATGGCGGACTTAACATCTTTCAAATAAACAGGACACGAGCCGGTGTTTAAAGAACGAATTAGGTGTTGAGATTGAGTAGTAAGCCAATGAGTTAATTGCGAGCTGATCACACCAATAGTTTGATCAGACTTAATCTCCTCGACTGTTTCACTCGTACTAATCAAGGCGCAACTCACATACTGGAACTGAGTGCAAATATCCTTGAACACAGAGTTGAGTTCTTCCAAATCGGAAACTTTTTCGAACGAGCGTACAAAATTCTCTAGCTGATCCATTGCGTCTACCTCGCTGATTTCGCAAAACTACTTTTCGCGGTTAATTTGGGTTTGACTCAACTGAGAAAGACAGGACTGTTAGATTTACCAGTGGGGGTGAAACTATCAGTGGTTGAACAGCACTACTATTACTATCTTTCTTTCGTTGTGTCTTCGATGTAAAAGATCGTACGTTTGTAGGTGCGAACTAGCGATAACGACTGGATGATTTGCTTGTAAGTTTTGACAGTTATCTAAAAAGTTATATTGCTATCTTGTAAGATTTTGATTTTATTAAATTTTTTGTTTTAGGTTATAGCTTGGTTATAATTTTTTGGGTTAATATTGTTCAAAAAGTATAAATAATATTCAATTGTAAACAGGGCTTCTATCCGTTTGTTTATGTAAACCCTGCATAAACAGCATTATCTAAAATTATTTTTTGTAATAATTACACTTTTTGAATATCAGGTTATAGGTTTTATAACTGACATTCCAAATTTTTTTAATTTCCAGCATTCTCTACTTATCAACTTTATGGCTTACTCTAAACAGATACGTAGAGTTTATTGAGTATGGAAATTTTTTAATAATTTGGTTAAAAAGCAGTCTGTGTGAGATTCTACTATAACCAAAATTATTGTGTTTTTTAGAGCTACTCCCTAACCCGATCATATTCGACATTTTGCTCATAAAATATGCGTTTGAATCAAATTCTCCAGATTCATTACGTACAAGAACACCTAAAAATTCTGCTGATATTTAATTTATCAAATGACAAATATTAATTATTTTCGATACACGGCCGTAGCCGTTATTTGATCGGTTTGTATTTGAAAACGGATTTCATTACTTCGATTTTGATTGAAAATAACTGTTCGTTATTTGTACTCATTTCTTCTCTGCTTTTTCCTGTTGTGAACCTCAGTTGATCGACGTTGTTCAGCCTTTTTTGAATCGTCGTTTCTATTTGTGTTGAATTTCACTGATATAACTTTAGAGACTGCTTCAAAATCTATGTAGAATGGATAAAGTAGTTAATGTCAAGACAACAAAATGGGGGCTGCCATGCATATTGTCGTTGGTGCACCTGATCAGTCACGCCGAAAATATTTAAAATACAGCCGAAAACTAACGCTTATTTTTTAATCTACGGAAACAGTTGTTAACTAGTAAATTCCCTAAACACTATTAAGTCGGTTATGCTGAAATCAATGAAACTAGTGAAGGTTATTTTGGTAGAGTAAGTAGAAATAAGAGTTGCTCGGCGATGTCAAATGGCGGTTTTTGAATTACCACAGACAAATAGAAAAGTTTGTTCTTACTACTATAATGAACGTCAAAAGTGCAATTCCATTGCCTCTTAATAGGAAGAAAGCGACTTCTGATAATGTCGTCTATATTGACACGTTCCGCTCTTGCAGATCTTTAGGTTTGAGTGGGTTTCGTCATCAACAAGTAAATCATCGAGCCTGTTGGTTCTCTCGATTTTGCTAGCTCGTTTGTTGATACCTATTTTGTCGAGAGGTTTTGATATATACCTCTCGACAGCTACTTCAGCTTAAGGTTGATCTGGACAACTTCCCGGTGGGCCTTCACAAAATACCTGAGTAGATGGGCCTGATCCAATTCCTAAGTCGAACCAGTTTTTAGTTTCTAGATTTTGAGTGGTTGCTGCAAAACTGCTAGCGCTTGAAAAAATAGCTGATAAACACACCAAAAAAACCAATTTTTTCATGTCTTTTCTCCGTTTAATAAATATTGAACATTCATATTAGTATTATTTTTTTTTTGCATATCAAACAGTATCCTAAGATTTTATTCGTATATAAAAATATTTTTTAAATAAAAATTAAAAATTAATTCTTTAGTGTTATATATTGTGCTGCATAGGTTTATTTTTAGGTAAATTCTTATGGTGTTAGAAGTGCTTAATTATGTATTTCTTTTAAGTGTGGTGCGTGACTAAATGTCTAAAGATACTGTAGTGGAGTTTGTTATAGATAAGCCAAGATCAGGAATTTAAAAAGTCAGTTGGTGTTTTGATAGGAGTTTATTTTTGTATCCAATTTTTACGTATAAAAAATTGTCTGTACGGATATATTCGATTATGGCAAGGCTTCAGAAACAAAAGAATTTCTTCAAGAAGAATTAATTATTCGAATATTATTAACTAATAACAGAATATCTTGTTGGAACTAAGAGTTTGTGACTTTAAGCCAAAACCGCTTGAGCAAGTTTAAATCGAATTAAACAAGACAACCTTTACTGATTTCTTAAAGAGTAGGAGTAGTACTTCAGAACGAAGTAAACCGACAAACAACGCTGAGTTAGACAGGTTTTTTAGAAAAAATATATGGAGTTCAGTAACTTAAGCCTATTAAATATTAGGAACCTCTGATTAACCTCCGAGATCTGCCATAATATCTCGTCTGCAAATAA
>CALMJT010000082.1 GCA_937864365.1 uncultured Alteromonadales bacterium
TGGCGACACATCCTTGTGTCGCGAGAAACTCTAGGTTAATCAGAGTTTCCTATATTTATTCGTTGTTGCTAACTTATGACTATAAATTACTTTGTTTTGAAATAGTTTTTCGGTAAATTGCTCACCTACAAAGTAACCGCTAAAATAAATTTGATGGGTTACATTAAAAAACATTCCATGTGCATTTGATACTGTAAAAACGTCACAAATCTATAAAATGAGTAAACAGCTTTAAACCAGTTATTTTTGTGTTACTCAAAAGATGTGCTTTAAGTTTGTGTCTTAGTCCGGTGGTAAGTCCCAGCGATTTCGCAAAAAAATAAAATATTAATTCTAAAATGAAATATAAAAAATAAATTGGAGGCAGAGGTGAAAGTCATTAATTCTAAACAAGCTGCAGAGTTAATTGCTGACGGAGCGACAATCATTCCCGGTGGTTTTGGTAGTTGTGGTCATGGTGATGCATTAACAAAAGCCATTCAAAAACGTTTTTTAGAAACAGGCAAGCCTGAGAAAATTAATTTGCTATTTGCCTCCGGTGCCGGTGATAAGTCTGGAAACGGCCTAGATCGTCTGGCGTATCCGGGATTAGTTAACAGGGCGATTGGTGGTTTTTGGGCGCTAAACCCTAAGCTTACAGAAATGGGACTCTCTGGAGAAATAGAGGCTCACAATTGGCCGCAAGGTGTTATTAGTAATTTATTTAAAGAAATTGCACGTGGTTCATTAGGTTTTATTACCAAAGTAGGAATTAACACTTTTGTCGATCCAGAGGTGGAAGGTGGTTCTTTTAGCCGATTGAAGTCTGATTCTTTGGTAGAAGATGTCTTTATTAAGGAACAACGATTTTTGTTATACCCTGCACAAAAAATTGATGTTGCTTTATTACGTGGTACCAAAGCAGATGAATTAGGTAACATTTCTTTTGAGAACGAAACCGCTTACATGGATTCACTAGCACAAGCACAAGCGGCGAAAAATTGCGGTGGTATTGTTATTGTTCAGGTTAAAGAGATTGTAAAAGCTAAGTCGTTAAACCCTTATTTTGTCAAAATACCCAGTTTTCTTGTTGACTACGTTGTGGTTGCTGATGAAGAAGATCATCCAGAGACCTATGGTCGTGCGGCTGCGAAAAAATTTGTCAACCAAAAACAAAATGCTGCGTTAGAGGTTGTCGATACTGCAAAAGAAATTATTGTTCGCAGAGGTATGAAAGAGTTAAATAAAGCGGGTGGTGGTTGTGTGAATTTAGGCATCGGTATTCCTGCGCTTATCGGTGAGCAAATGCAACACAGTAGTGATAATAAATTTGTGTTGACTATTGAATCTGGCGTTATTGGTGGGAATCCTGAGAGTGATTTATCGTTTGGTGCTTCGCTAAATCCGCAGGCCATTATTGAGCAATCCGAGTTGTTTAATATTTACGACGGCGGTGGTATTGCTATTTCATTTTTGGGATTTGCTCAGGCAGATCAACAAGGTAATGTGTGTGTTAGTCGATTTAATAATCGGGTACCGGGCGCAGGCGGATTTATTAATATTTCGCAATCGGCTCAGGCGCTTTGTTTTTGTGGAACTATGACCGCTGGCGGGCTTGATGTTGCGATTGAAAATGGCAAACTGAAAATCCTACGTGAAGGAAAAACTCGTAAATTTGTTGATGCTGTAGAGCAAATTACTTTTAGCTCCAGTTCTGGTAATTTCTGTTCGCGTTCTGTTTTATTCATTACTGAGCGGGCGGTTTTTCAATTAAAAAATTGTTCACTCGAATTAATTGAAATTGCGCCTGGCATTACTGTAGATGATTTAAAGAAAGTCATGGATTGTGCTTTTTCTGTGTCTAATGAATTAATTGAAATGACATTATCAGATTAGTATCGTTTAGATTTTACAAATTCACTCTTGTCTTCATTTATTTGCGTGTTTTTCTTGGCGGAAAACACGCTTTTTTCTTTTTAGCGGTTCTTCTTTTTTATTCGTAGATTTATTCAGCGGTTTTGTTTCTGGTGTTGGGAATTTCAATTTCTCAATTGGAGTTGGCTAACAGGATATGTGATTTTGGTTTTTATAAATTAAGTAGTTCTAATTCGTTTTTTTTCTGCTTGAGACTTTTTGTTAGCTGCTTCTACTATTGTTAGGAAATTCTGATTAGCTCAGAGTTTCTTAGCGACACGTGAGTGTGTCGCCAATTTCGAGAATGGTACGTGATTGAATCATGGCGGCGATAATCCAAGCTTCTGTTAGTCTATTTCGAAGGTTTTTGGACCCTACATCGTTTAGATTCTGTTTTTAGACGTTAAACGAACAGATATATCAATAAGCTAATGGCGATTTAAGGTGTGGTTAATAGTGAGTGGTTTTTATAAAAAACAACGTGTAAATGTTGGGTGTGCGCTTGAGGGTATGTTGAGGATGTTGGTTCGGTCGGCGCTTTTTTGTGTTCTCTGTTTGATGTTCGGCTGCACTGTGTCTCGTGGGCCGATCAATCATTTTTCTTCGCTGACTATTAATACGCAGCAAGAAAAGTTTTCTTATAAAGGAAAGGGCAGCAGCGCTGGCTTTATGTTGATGTCGACCCTTGGGCCTGCCGGTATTGCGGTGGGAATTGCTATAGATGAGGGAATATCGAAAGACATTACTAAAACTGCTTTGGCCGAACGCTCTTTGGATTCTGGTGAGGAAGGTGGTTTTCAGGCATTGCTGGCTGATTATTTCCAAAAAGCGGTGATTGCCACCGCGAATGACGAAGCGTTTTTAAAAACATCCAATGGTGAACAATCATTATTGCATCAATATTTTTTAGATCCCGTCGTTGTACAAACAATCGTAGTTCAACAGGCGGGTTTTTTAGCGGCGCCTAAAGATCAAGAACGCGCCGTGGTGTTGATCGATTTTCAAATCGAGTTATCGCAAGGGCCGCTTTTGATATCGTCTCAAGCTATGTCGGATCAAGCCGAATGGCCATCGGAATCGCTAGATAGACTAAAAGCCGACGCTTCGGCCATTGAATCCCTTTGGGTCCAGAGTTTGGCGATATTGCTGAAAAGCCCTGCGATTAATTAGGTGGCGCTGTTATTTGGAGGTAGTGGCGTTGTTATTTGGAGGTAATTGTGCCGCTTATCTGTGGGTTGGCTGCGTAGCAAATTAACAGAGTAGATTACTCTGCTATTTACTTGACTAATTTTGTCGGAATAATCACAATGGTGCAAAAACCATTCAATATTCCGATACCGTGATTTCTGGGAGTTTGCCATGCGCTTGACCACCAAAGGACGCTACGCCGTGACCGCCATGCTTGATTTGGCGCTGCACAGTAGTGAGGGGCCAATCAGTTTAGCGGGAATCTCTAAGCGCCAAGAGATTTCTTTGTCTTACCTAGAACAATTGTTTTCAAAACTCCGTAAGCAAGATCTTGTTACCAGTGTGCGTGGGCCGGGCGGCGGTTATCGTTTGAGTCGTCATCCTGAACAAATTTTTATTGCCGAGATTGTTGACGCAGTTAATGAATCTATTGATGCAACCAACTGCGGTGGTCTTGGTAATTGTCATAATGGTGAAGTTTGTCTAACACATCATTTGTGGTCAGAGCTAAGCAAACAAATCCACCAGTTCTTGAGTGATATCAGCTTACAAAGCTTGCTTGAGCGTCACACTGAGCAAGAAAACGCCAAAGCAGAACGCAAGGCCGCAGCCCAGGCTCAAGCTGAAGACGATCAAGTGCTTGAAATGTTGGGTTAATGCCCTAATTCACCCCACCTTGGTGTAATTCTCGCAGCTTGCACGGATGTATAATTCCATTGCAGCTGCAAAGCTGTTAAAAAGCGCCTCCAAAAACGCCTTAGAGCGTTGCTTTACCTGATTAGTGAGTTAGTCCATGACAGAAGAAATCGATAAGGCCCTGGCCCGAAAATACGAGGCGGGCTTTGTTTCAGCTATTGAGTCTGAAACATTCCCTCCGGGGCTTGACGAAGAAGTCATTCGGAAAATTTCCGCCATGAAGAATGAACCTCAATGGATGCTGGACTGGCGTCTAAAGGCTTTCGCTGCGTGGCAAGAAATGGAAACTCCCGACTGGGCCCATTTGAATTTTCCTGTGATCAACTACCAAGACATCTCTTATTATTCGGCTCCTAAGAGCATGGCCGATAAGCCAAAAAGTCTTGATGAGGTTGATCCGGAGCTGTTGCGCACCTACGAAAAGTTAGGTATTCCTCTCATTGAACAGCAGATGCTGGCCGGGATTGCCGTCGATGCAGTGTTCGATTCTGTATCGGTTGTGACTACGTTTCGCGATAAGCTCGAAGAGGCTGGTGTTATTTTCTGCCCAATTTCTGAGGCCGTTCATAAGTATCCAGAATTGGTTAAGAAGTATCTCGGAAGTGTAGTTCCGCAAAAAGACAACTACTTTGCCGCTCTAAACTGCGCCGTGTTTACCGATGGTTCATTTGTGTACATTCCTAAGGGTGTGCGTTGTCCAATGGAGCTATCGACCTATTTCCGTATCAACGAACAAAACACCGGACAGTTTGAGCGTACTTTAATTGTTGCCGACGAAGGCAGCTACGTAAGTTATCTTGAAGGTTGTACCGCACCACAACGCGATGAAAACCAGCTGCATGCAGCGGTGGTTGAATTGGTGGCAATGGATAACGCCGAAATTAAATATTCTACGGTGCAAAACTGGTACCCCGGTGACGAAGAAGGTCGCGGTGGTATTTATAACTTTGTGACCAAGCGCGGTATTTGTCACACCAACGCCAAAATCAGTTGGACCCAGGTGGAAACCGGTTCTGCCATTACCTGGAAATACCCAAGTTGCGTACTGAAAGGCGATAACAGTGTGGGCGAGTTCTACTCGGTTGCCCTTACGCGTGGTAAGCAACAAGCCGATACCGGCACAAAGATGATTCACTTGGGTAAGAACACGCGTTCTACCATCATCTCAAAAGGTATTTCCGCCGGTCGTAGTAACAACGCCTATCGTGGTTTGGTTCGTATGAATCCCGGCGCTGATAAGGCGCGTAACTTTACGCAATGTGACTCTTTATTGATCGGTGATCAATGCGGTGCTCATACCTTTCCTTACGTAGAAAGCCGTAACCCAAGCGCGATTGTAGAACACGAAGCAACCACTTCTAAGGTGAGTGATGATCAGTTGTTTTTGTGTCAGCAGCGCGGACTTGATCCTGAAAAAGCCGTCTCGATGATTGTTAACGGTTTTTGTAAAGAAGTTTTTAAAGAGTTACCGATGGAATTTGCGGTAGAAGCCGGCAAATTATTAGAGATCAGTTTAGAAGGCTCGGTAGGTTAATCCAAGGTTTTAAAATTATGACTAGTAAGCAGTTACTTACCGTAAAAGGTTTGCAAGCTAAAGTTGATGAGAAAGACATTCTAAAAGGTTTAGATCTAGACGTTAAGCCCGGCGAAGTGCACGCCATTATGGGTCCCAATGGCGCTGGTAAAAGTACCTTTGGTTACGTGTTGTCTGGTCGCGACGGATACGAAATTACCGGTGGCGAAGTTGTTCTCGACGGTAAAGATATAACCGAAATGGATATTGAAGAACGTGCTCGTGCAGGTTTGTTCTTGGCGTTCCAATATCCGGTTGAGATTCCGGGTGTGAGTAATTTGGAATTCTTAAAGGCTGCCGTAGATGCTCACCGTGAAGCGCAGGGCCTTGAGCCATTAAGCTCAAAAGATTTCTTAAAAGAAGCCCGTGAAGCCAGTAAAAAGGTTAATTTACCGGCCGAATTTTTAAAGCGTGGTGTTAACGAAGGCTTTTCGGGTGGTGAGAAAAAGCGCAACGAAATCATGCAGATGTTGCTGCTAAAACCTAAACTTTGCATCTTGGATGAATCCGATTCCGGTCTTGATATCGACGCCTTACAGGTTGTTGCCGAAGGTGTGAACAGTATGCGCGATGGCGAGCGCAGCTTTATAGTGGTTACTCACTATCAACGATTGCTCGATTACATCAAGCCTGACTACGTACACGTATTGTCAGATGGCAAAATTGTTAAGAGCGGTGATGCGAGCTTAGCGCTTGAATTAGAAGCGCAAGGTTACTCTTGGTTAGCCGAAATGCGCGAAGCTGATCCTGAAGAAATGCACCGTGAGGTGAGCGAATGAGTTTCTGGCTAGACCAAGCGCTGGCTCAAGCCGAACTCAGTAATGATTGTCTAGCGGAACATCGTGCAAAATCTCTAGAAGCATTACGTGCCACTCCTTGGCCAACGCGTAAAACCGAAGCATGGCGCTACACGCCACTGTTGAGCTTAGATAACTCGGTTATTGATGAGCCAAACGACAACATTGATTACCCAGGCTCGCCGGAAGGTGTTGAGCTTATCGAGTTGTTTTTTGTAAACGGTAAACTGCAATCCAACATTAACGTTGCCGTTGAAGGGTTGACCATTGCCTCATTAGACAATCTTAATGACGAGCAACAAGCTGTCGCCAAAACCGTTTGTCAAAGCGCGAAACCTTCTCGCCATTTGTTTGGCATGGTTAACGACGTGCTCGCCAAACAAGGTGTGTTGATTTCCGTTGCCGATGGTTCTGACATCAAACCTATTATTCGTTTGGTACACCTTCAAAACGGTGGCCAAAGTCACGTGCGTCATCTCATTAAATTGGGGCAGGGCGCCAAGGTTTCTGTCATTGAAGAGTATCGCGGTGAGCAGAGCTTTGTGGCGACAAGTTTTAGCGAGTTTGATCTTGGTGACGACGCGGTTTTAAATCATTACCGATTTGGCTTGCAAACCGGCGCCGCAAAAGCATTGGCTGGTTGTCATTTTAACTTGGCGAATCGTTCGCAAATGCACTCGACCTTGGTGTCGTTTGGTTCGGTATTGTCGCGTTTAGATGTCGATATCAACCATGCCGGTGAACATGCTCTAGCCACACAAAATGCGATTTATCTATTGGCCGATAAAGAATTGTTCGACTTGCATTCCAACGTAGAACACATGCAGCCACACGGTACTACCGAAGAAAACGTGCGCGGCATTATTGGCGATAGTGCCAAAGCGGTGTTCAACGGTCGCATTCATATTCATCGCTATGCGCAAAAAACACTGGCCGAGCTCAATAACCGTAACTTGTTACTCACGCCAAAAGCCGAGATCAATACCAAGCCTGAGCTTGAAATCTATGCCGACGATGTTAAGTGTGCCCATGGCGCAACGGTTGCCGAGCTTGATAATAAGGCGCTCTATTACTTGCGGTCGCGCGGTGTAAGCGAGCAAGACGCACGTATTATGCTGAACTTTGGCTTTATCAATGAGTTGATTGAGCAGATGCCAGCGGAGCCTTTGTGTGAATGGTTACAAGGTGAGTTGCGCACTCGATTTGGTGATTTGCGAACTCAGCTTTCGGTAGAGGGGTGAAGACAGTGAGCTTTGACGTTAACCAAGTTCGCGCTCAATTTCCGATTCTTGCCCGCAAAATTGACGATAACCCGCTGGTTTATCTCGACAATGCTGCAACTACACAAAAACCGCAATGCGTAATCGATGCGTTGGTGGAGTATTACACGCAGTACAACGCCAATGTGCATCGCGGTGCCCATCGCCTTGCCGATGAAGCCACCAAAAAATTTGAAGCCGCCCGTGATGTGGTTGCCGAATTCATTAACGCCAATAAGCGCGAAGAAATCGTCTGGACCTCCGGCACAACCGAGTCCATTAACCTGGTCAGTCACGGTCTTGCGCAGTATTTGCAACCGGGCGAGCAGGTGGTTGTTACCGAAATGGAACACCACGCTGATCTGGTCACCTGGCAGCAAGCCTGTGCCAAAAGCGGCGCTAAGTTAGTAGTTGTGCCCATTAACGATGAAGGCGAGTTAGATCTTGTTGCCTTCGACACGGCACTTGCGCAAAAAACCCGTTTGGTAGCGTTTCCACATGTTTCTAATGCCTTGGGAACGGTAAATCCAATCGCGTTGCTTACCAGAATTGCCAAAGAAGCAGGCGCCTGGGTAATGATCGATGGTGCTCAAGGCATTGCTCATGAGTCGGTGGATGTGCAAGCGTTAGGTTGTGATTTTTACGCGTTTTCTGCCCACAAACTCTACGGCCCAATGGGTATGGGTGTACTTTGGGGGCGTGAAGAATTACTCAAAGATTGGCCAGTTTGGAAAACCGGTGGCGAAATGATCGCGACCGTGACTTACCAATCGGCTACTTGGAATCAGCTGCCTTATAAATTTGAAGCCGGCACACCCAACGTAGGTGGTGCTATTGCTACCGCGCGTGCCATTCAATGGTTGTCTGAGTTTAACTTTGCTGAGGTGCAAGCCCACGAAGCTGCATTGCTGCGAGCGGCCACCGATCGCGCCATGGATTTTCAAGGCTTGCGAATTATTGGTAGTGCCGAGCACAAAGCCGGCGTTCTGAGTTTTGTGATGGATGCGGGTCATCCGGCGGACATTGGTTTTCTGCTTGATCGACAAGGTATCGCCATACGTACCGGGCACCACTGTGCCGAGCCTTTGATGAATCGTTTAGGTGTGCCGGGTACCGCGCGTGCGTCTTTCGCCATTTATAACACCTTGGATGAAGTTGAGGCCCTGTTTGATAGCCTGAAAAAAGTCCAAATGATGCTTGAATAGCCAATCGTTAACTCAATAATGGTTGGAAGCATTTTCCCTTTAATGGAGCTTGTATGACTGTTTCTACATTTGATCCCACTGCGAGCCCAGTATCAGTTACTGACCGCGCTTTGCGTTACTTCCATCGCAACGCCGAGCGTGACGGTGGCAACTTGATTCGTTTGTCAGTGAAAACCAGTGGCTGTTCTGGCTACGCTTACGTATTAGATTTTGTACAAAACGCTAAAGATTCTGACCAAGTGATTCCGCTTGATGGCTCGTTAAATCTTGCCGTTGATAAAGAAGCGGTAAAGGTTGTGCGTGGTACCGAGATCGATTTAGTCACCGAAGGCTTAAACCAAGTCATTAAATTCAACAATCCCAACGTGGTTGCTGAATGCGGATGCGGCGAAAGTTTCAGCGTTAATTGATTTCTAAGGCAGTGCAAAACAAAACAAGTGCTGCCTTAACTCTCTATCAAATTGTTTTACCAAATTCCTCAGTACGTATTTTCAGTCTTTTGCTTTCATAAAGTATTTTCAAGGTTAGAATACGCGCCGCGACATTTCTGTCACCATCTTGTTAAGGTAACTCTGGTTAACCTAGAGTTTCTCGCGACACAAGGATGTGTCGCCAATTTCAGGAACTTTACGTAATAGAAATTGTGAAGAAATTGGAAATCGCATTTTCAATTTCTGTCCTCTGATTAAATCATGGATGAGTTAATCAGAGATTCCTTAACAGTCACCTTTCCAGACCGTAGTTAAAGGAGTGGATCTTGGAACAAAAAATGGTAGTCACCGGCCGTGAATGCCCCGCCCGCAGAGTGCCTTCGGGCGAACCTACAACCATTCCTCCCGGTCAATTTATCACCATCAACCAATCACTGGGTGGAAACTACACGGTGACTTGGGCTGGCAACATGTTACGCATTGATGGCACCGATGCTGACGCCATTGGTCAAGAACCCGAAGTCTTATCGTTTCCTGAACCTGAAGACGATCAAATTATTGAAGACCAAGTTTGGCAGGCTTTGAAAAGCGTCTTCGATCCAGAAATTCCCATCGACCTTGTTGAGCTTGGTCTAATCTACAAGGTAGTAATTGAACAAGACTCAAAAGCCGTTAACATTGCCATGACATTAACCGCTCCCGGTTGCGGTATGGGGCCGGTGTTGATCAGCGACGTGAAATATCGCGTGGCGAAAGTGCCGAACGTTGAACAGGTCAATGTCGAGCTGGTTTTTGATCCGCCATGGTCGCGAGAAATGATGAGCGAAGAAGCGCAACTTGAAGCGGGATTGTTTTTTTAATCTCTGAGAAGTTTTAGTGAATTTTGAGTGCCAATGTAACAAGCGCTCAAAACTGCTTGTGTTGAATGCGATCAAATATTTTTGTCATCACGATTAATAAGTTCCGCGCAACACAAGTACTTAAAACAAGACTCAAAAATTATCGGCAGTTAAAAGCTGAATTTAATAGTTATAGGAACTTACGGTTAATTCTCTTCTGATTTAAGCGGAGTTTTCTATAAAAAATTCTGATGAGTTTATTGCTAATTTAATCAGAATTTTTACCGAATTGGGGTGGTAAGCCCTAAATAAAATCTCACCAAATAACTGATTGAATTAAGTTATGTCTGATTTAAATACCGATGAAATTATTGATGATTTAGGCTTTTTCGACGATTGGGAAGAGCGTTATAAATACATTATTGACTTGGGCCGTGAACTCGAAACCATGCCCGATGCTCTAAAAACTACTGATCGGCTTGTTAAAGGTTGTCAAAGTAATGTGTGGTTAGAAACACAAGTTAACGACGGCATTTTTCACTTTTTAGTCGATAGCGATGCCGTTATTGTGCGTGGTTTGCTTGCTCTTGTGCTTGCAGCGTTTAACCGTAAATCGGCACAAGCAATTCTTGATTTTGATATCGACAATTATTTTGGCCAACTTGATTTAGAGCGTCACCTGAGCCCAACACGCGGTAACGGTTTGCGAGCCATTGTGGCAAAAATAAAGGCCACGGCTGCCGCTGCTGTTTAGGATATAACTTATAGGAACCTCTGATTAACTCATCCATGATTTAATCAGAGGACAGGAATTGAAAATGCGATTTCCAATTTCTTCAAAATTTCAATCACTTACCGTTCTTGAAATTGGCGACACATCCTTGTGTCGCGAGAAACTCTAGGTTAATCAGAGTTTCCTATAGAGTCTCTGATTAATTTTTGGTGATTTAATCAGCGGTTTCTAGAGTTTTCTCCATTCTCTATAACGAGCATTTATGAAAAAAACACGTGAATTAACGTTAATCAAAAAAGAAAATCTCTCCGAAAATTTATACCGTTTAGTGCTTTCCGGTGCTGCGCTCAGCGATTTTCCTGAAAATCAAGAAAGCGGTTATGTAAAATTCTTGTTTTCACCTGATGATGGTGAAGCTTTAAAACCAGAATTGCTCGATGACAGTGAATACTTTAAAGCAACACGCAAACGTACTTTCACCATTCGCGCTTATGATGCAAATACTCAGCAATTACACATTGATGGTGTTTGCCACAGTTTTGGCGACGCAAATCAAGGCCCTGCAAATCGCTGGATAGAAAATGCCAATGTAGGTGATGCATTATTTACCGCAGGCCCTGGCGACAAAAAATTAATTAATTTTGATGCTGATTGGTATTTTTTTGCGGGCGATATGACAGCATTGCCAGCCATTGAGGTTAATTTACAGCAACTGCCAAAGTCTGCTCGTGGCATTGCGGTTATTGAAGTTATCAGCAACGGCGATATTCGTACGCTGGATGCTCCCGAAGGAATTGCTATTCACTGGGTTGTTAATGCAAACCCAAAAACACCCAATAGCTTATTGTCTGATAAGGTGCGGTCGCTGGATTTTTTAGATGGCGAAGTCAGTGTTTGGCTGGCGGGTGAATTTGAAATGATGCGCAATCTACGTCGCTATTTTAAGCAAGAAAAAGCGGTGGGCCGTTCTAAAATTTATGCCAGCAGTTATTGGAAAATTAACGAATCCGACGAAGGTAATAAAAAAGCCAAACGTCAAGACGAAGCTGAAAATCCAGATGATCAAATCTAAATAGACAAATTTCTAAATAAAGAAATTATAAGAATGTCTGATTAACACTTTTATGATTTATTCAGACGTTCTTTTAGAATAATTCAATATCACCAAATTTCTGTTCAACTTCTACAGGCTTGTCACGACTTTGATAGCGTCGAGTTTCATCTGAGCTGAATTCTGTTTTGGTAAAGGATGAAATTTCTTTCTTAAATTGAAACATTTCGTTCTTTAATAATTCACTGCTCTTTTTAATGTTTTGGCTAATGTCGTAATTGTTTTCGCTGATTTTAGAAACACTGGCGATTTGGTCTTGCATGAAGCTAACCTGCGTATATTGGTTTTGGCAGGAATCCGCAACGGTTTGGCTGAGCGTTTCTAAAGCATTAACACTATCAATAATTTTGTTCAGAGATTCGCGGGCGTGTTGGGCTTCTTCTGCGGACTCACTGGCGTCACCGGCGTAATTTCTTAACGCCGTCGCCGTTTTACTGCTTTCATCTTGCAGCTCCAAAATTTGTGTAAGAATTCTTTCGGTAGCGCCTCGGGTTTTCTGTGCCAGCTGTCGAACTTCATCGGAGACCACCGCAAAACCTCTACCGTGTTCACCGGCACGTGCAGCTTCAATGGCGGCGTTAAGGGCTAATAAATTGGTCTGATCGGCAATGGATTGAATTAAATCGACCACATCGGTAATAGATTCTACCTTGCTTGATAGAGTGGTTGCTTGTTCGCTGGCGTGATTGAGCTTTTCGTTAAGGTTGGTGACATCTTCGGTTAATTCTTGGATTTTATTAACGTTGGTCTCAATAAAGCCTTTCGCCTCTAACGCTTCTACCATACCTTTGTTAGCTTGGTTTTGCATGTCTTGAGACTGTTCTAACAGCCCTTTCATAAGTTGCAATATGCGTTCAGAGCTGTCGCGTTGTAACAGGCTAGATTGTTCGGCATCAAAAGATTGGTCCGATATATTCGAGACGGTGTCTTGAGCAACCTGACCAACATGATGCATTCGTTCGATACTGCTTTCGAACTCGTCCAATAAAATATTAAAAGCAATGGCAGTTTCACCGGCCTCAGTGCCGTTTTCGACGGGGGCTCTAAGGCTCAGGTTTTTTTTTCGATAATGTCCTTCATGGTACGCATTGTGTCGAGCCACACGGTTTTCGCACCATGTTCGGTGACATTTAGACCTAATTGCTCTTCTTCTTCGCTGACTCTTAAGTCATGAACTAAAGAGAGAATCCAAAATACGATGAAACCTGTTCCAAGAGCCCATATAAAATAAGCCGCAACACCCTGCAGTTGAATACTGAGCTGGGCGAGCTTGCTACCCGCGGGAAGCGCTTCTGGAGCAGCCAGTAAGGCGACCGCGAGAGTTCCCCAGAGTCCGCCAAAACCGTGCACAGCGACAGCGCCAACGGGATCGTCGAGTTTTAATACGTGCAGTAGAAAACGATCAAATCCAAATACTAATAATGCCCCTACGCCGCCGGCGACAATAGCCATGCTCGGGCTCAATACCGCACAGCCTGCGGTAATGCTCACCAATCCGGCGAGTACTCCGTTAATCGTAGATTCAACGGATATCTTACCTTTGGATATAAACGTGCATAAAAGCAAGATGGCTAGGCCACCGCTGCTACCTGAGAGGATTGTGTTGAGCAATATGGCCGGTATCGAATCGTTAGCTGCGAGGGTGCTTCCGCCGTTAAAGCCCATCCAACCAAAAAACAAAATGAAAACACCAAGGGTAGAGATCATTAAATTATGACCAGGGATTTCTCTAGGTTTGCCGTTTTCATCAAATCGTCCGATTCGAGGGCCTAGGATTATGACACCGGCTAGAGCAACCCATCCGCCAACACTGTGTACAACTGATGAGCCGGCAAAATCGACAAACCCTTTGTCTTCTAACCAACCGCTCGTATCGGCACCAAAGGCCGTGCCCCAAGCCCAGTGGCCCGAAATCGGATAGATCACGCAGCTAATAATCAAAGAAATTATGATGTAAGCGTTAAATTTGGCGCGTTCCGCGACGGCTCCCGCAACAATGGTTGCTGCGGTGCCAACAAAGGTCGCTTGAAAGATAAACAGAGCTATTTGCGAGGGAGTAATAATTTCGCTGCCCGCGAAACCACTGAAAGAGAACCAGCCGTTGCTATCGTTCCCAAACATAAACCCAAAGCCTACGAACCAAAAACCAATGACGGCAACGAGAAAATCGCTGATATTTTTTATGGCTACGTTATAGCTGTTTTTAGCACGTACCAAGCCCGATTCCAGCATAGTGAACCCGGCTTGCATAAACATGACCAGTATTGCAGCGGTTAAGATCCACAGTAAGTCGAGATTGAGCTGCATTTATATCTCCGTTAAACACTGGATCAATACATGAGTGCTTTGTTTAAAGTGAAAGTGTGAATACATAGGACGTAATGCAATTTGTCATCTACGGATTCTTCAGTATAGAAAACTCTGGATTAAGTGCAGGTTCTTTAAGATTGAAATTTAGGTTACCGATCTCTAATTTACAAAACTTGGGCAGTGCCGTTGTGTTGTTGCTTGTAAGAACAAACTTTAAGAACCACTGATTAACTCATTAATGATTTGATCAAAATGAAAAAATTGAATATATGATTTTTGATAATTTCAATGATTTACATTATTTCAAGTTAGTATCCACTTCTTGTATTTCTGAAGGTTCAGGGATAATAAGATTTGTATTTTGCTAATTTATGTTTTTTTATATAAAGAAAACTCTGATTAACCTAGAGTTTCTCGCGACACAAGGATGTGTCGTCAATTTCAAGAACTGTAAGTGATTGAAATTGTGAAGAAATTGGAAATCACATTTTCAATTTCTGTCCTCTGATTAAATCAAGGATGAGTTAATCAGAGGTTCCTAAAGTATTAGGGTTTTCTCAGCTCTTATTGGTGTTGTGTTTCAATCACCACCAAATCCTATAAATTGCATTAGACGCAAGTATCGCTCAGCTTTACTCTAGATAGATTCTGAATGGGTGATGTTATGTCTGCGGTTGTTAATACACTTTTGCCGATCTTTGCGTTGATCTTCATCGGCTTTCTGTTTCGTAAGCTGAATTTTTTGGGTGAAAATTCCGCATCCGAGCTAAATCGTTTTGTGGTGTGGTTGTGTTTACCGGCGCTGTTATTTAAAGCCACGGCAAGCGCCAACTACGCAGATCTATGGCAGCCGGAATTTATTTTGGTGATCACCATTCCCATGATGCTGGTGTTTGCGGCAACGCTTGTGTATCGAAAGCTCTGTAAGGTCGCAACCGCCGACGCCAGTATCGATGGCTTAAGCGCTGCTTACGCAAATTTCGGTTATGTGGGTATTCCACTGTGTTTATTAGTCTTTGGTGAAGAAGGTTTACAGCCCGCATTAATCTCAACGCTGCTCGTGGTGTGCGTGTTATTTTCGGTGGCGGTTGTTTGCATTGAAATTGCCATCCAAAACGAAGCGTCTTTTATTTTAGCCGTAAAAAAAGTGGCGTTGGCGTTGATTAAAAATCCACTGGTGGTGAGCCCATTTCTGGGCATTTTTTGGAATACCACCCAAATTGGCGTTGCGCCTTCGGTACTGCAATTTCTAACCTTATTAGGCAGCGCCACAACACCCTGCGCTCTCGTTTCTTTAGGACTCTTTCTCGCCCACAAACAACCCAAAGCCGTATCGGGCACAGCATCTATTGTGTTTATCAAACTTATTATTCACCCCATTATTGCCTGGGTACTTGCCTTCCACGTATTTAAATTACCAGACCTCTGGGCAAAATCCGCCGTGTTACTGAGCGCACTTCCCACAGGAACCGGCCCCTACATGCTCGCCGAATTTTACCGACGCGACGCCGCACTCGTATCGCGCAGCGTATTATTTTCAACGCTGGGTTCCGTAGTGACTCTATCGGTGTTATTACTACTGTTTGCGGATTAATTTATATCTCAGAGAAATAGTCATTTGACGGATTTAAATCTAGCGTTTTCGAGCAGGGTAGGTAATTCGATGGATATATTGAATAAATGAAAAAAAGTATTCCGCGCTGTTTAGAAAAGTTTCATACCTGTGACGTGACCCCTTCTGACCCTGAATTTGATGGTAAAGAATATTTTCATAAGTCTGTAATGTGCAAGTGTACCGGTACTTTTTTAAAGTTTTTGGGTATCGATTCAAAGAGAAATCTGGCTTTATTTTCAAAAAAGAAACCTTTTTTGATCTCCCGCCTGTAAGTTTGCTTTGCAAAAATTGTGGTTGTCTTAAAGTTTTATTTGATCCCAAAAAGGACGGTTACGATGGTGAGCTTGGGTATGCTGATTATTTAACGGAATCTGATGAGTTGGTGGAATTAACCAGCGAATATGGACTTATTGCTGTCACCTATACTTTTCAGGGTTTAGATAATTACGAAGAACTGTATTGGGAAGGTGTGGAGCGATTGTATGATTACTTCGATACTTTCAGTGTGCTTTATATCTTAGGTGACAAGACAGAGTGTATTATCGATTGCGAGTGTGCCTAGTAATCTCTAATCACTCTTGTATATAGAAATTTTCTACGTTTTCTAAATTAATACTTTAGCTCTCTATTTTAATAATTTCTTGCGATATTAATTCTCTCTTAAAACCGCCAAAATCCATCGTTACATTTGAGTATTTCATATTGGTTTGTATTTTAATTACTTGGATTTGGTTTTATGAAAAAAATATTGATGGGACTTGTGATAGGTGTGACTTCGTTAGTTTCCATACATGCATCGGCTGGTTATTCGGGTTTAGCAAAAATTCTGACGATTCAGCCTCATGCTGGTGATCGGGTTTTTATAAAAACCGAGACTCACAATGAAGCGCCTAGTTGCGCTCAAAATTTACAAGAATGGGCGATAGATATTTCTACAGAAAGTGGTAAGGCGTTTTATGCAGCTGTTTTGGCCGCGGCCTCGCAAAATAAACCGGTAGAGGTGCATGGATCGCATAATTGCACTAATTGGCCTGATCGTGAGGATGTTTTATTTATTGTTGTGCCGTTTTAATTTTTTGCGATTTATAAAAAAGCCAGATCATTGATCTGGCTTTTTTTGTGGCTCTTGTTTTTCGACCTTTAATTGGCTTGTTGAGTTAGGCCAATTTCACTGTAAAAACTCAAGATTTATTTAGGAACCTCTGATTAACTCATCCATGATTTAACCAGAGGACAGAAATTGAAAATGCGATTTCCAATTTCTTCACAATTTCAATCACTTACCGTTCTTGAAATTGGCGACACATCCTTGTGTCGCTAGAAACTCTAGTTTAATCAGAGTTTCCTTTACTCGATAATTTTACATTAAAGAGCAATAACTTGTCCGTTTTGAATCAGGATTCGAGTGCCGTCGAACTTGGTTAGTGTAAAGCCGCCGAATTGGTCTTCGTTAACTAATACCGAAGAGTCTCTCAGCAGGGTAATGGCTTGTTGCTCGCCAACCAATAAACCTTGTACACCGTCTTGACGGTAGTGAACACCTGCGCCATCACGACCAAGAGCGATGTTGTTAGCGAGCTTATTGATTTCGCCGCCTAAAGTTAAGTTGTCACTGCCGGTGTAGGCTAGCAAGCTCTCTCCGGTATTGTTCGCCTGTACTGGGTTTGGAATTACGAAGCTTTCATTAAACAATGCTTTTAATACAGTGGCACAGGCACCGGAGTAACAGGCGTGACCGGCTGGGAACGATGGGTGCGTTGGAGAACCTTCGGTAAAGGCTTGTGGACACAATGCGGTACCGTTGGCGCTCATCAAGCGAGAGACTACATCAGATTCTAAAATGTCCGTGTGCAATTCGTAAGTACGCTGGCCTTTCATCATAAAGTTAACGCGGCCTGCGTAAGCTTCAGGACGTAGGAAGCGGTTTACACGCCATTTATGGAACCATGCGCCGGTTAAGGCTAGGTTACCCGCACGAGCTACTAGGTCGAGAATATAAGGCGCACCGAAGGTTGCGAAGGCTTCTTGATTACCGCCCGAAAGGTATGGGAAGTTTTGTTCAATCGCGTCTGGGCCGTAAGACATCATTACCAAGGCAGCTTGTATGTAGGCCGAGAAGGTAAGATCGCGGTGCACGTATTCGGCCATGGAGCGGGCGTTGTAGATGTAGCGTTTGATAGGATCGAACTCTAGTGTCTCGTTCGGTGTTGCACCTTTTTGTACGTTTAACCAGTTGGCTTCGTCAACCATAAAGTTAACGCCTTCAACGCCTTTTTGGTAACGCTGCACGACATCGACCGATCCGTAACTGAAGTCTTTTAACAGTAACTGAGAAACATAAGGGCCAACCAAGTCACCTGCGGTTTCTCCACGGAAAAGGTTAGCGGTAGTTGTCGCGCCGTTATTAAACGAGCCTGGTGTTACTGTGAAGCTATTTAAGTCGGCAACAGCGGCGTTGGTAAGTTCGTCGGTATCATAGTCGATGAAAGGCACATCACGAGTAACTGCTTGCCAGTAGACTTCAGCCATTTCACCGGCGATATCTGGGCTACGAAAAGTGTGCGACGCATTGATGCGAGTTGCGTGGTTATCAAGACCGGAGAGTTCGTATTTAAACGCTGCTTGCGGAGAAACTAGACCGCGATCAGATGAAGAATCAAGAACAATTGCTTGGAAATCGGCTTCTGCGCCGGTACGCATGGCTCGTTGCAATTGGCGGTAAGAAATTGGATCTACTTCACCAAATGTATTACAAGGCAAGCATTTTGAATAGTTTGCGTAGTAGTTTTCGTCGGCGTAACGACGTTCATCGTTATTATCGAACTGAGTTGGCAAACGCAGTGTTTCGGCAAACTGTTGGTTTGCCGCGCGGATTTTAATTTCGGCAGCACGAAGAGCTCGATTGCCCAAAGGGCTGGATTGTTCAAACTGGAATGGATTGAAATCATCGGCTTTTGCGGTGTTAGCACCAAGAGCCGCTCCTGCGGCAATTGCTGCACCTGAAGTTGCGCCTAGCTTTAAAAAGTCGCGACGAGAAGTTTCGGTTGTTGCTTCTGTCTCTTGATTTTTATCTGTAGCCATTTGTGTAGATCCTTTTATCTATCCATTAGGTGACAAAAAAATAAAAATTTTTTGCTGAGTGATTTGGTAAATAAATTCAAGACAATCCTTGTATTATTTATTTTTAATTCCTTTATTTTATGTCTTTCGCATAGAAGTGAGTTTTCAATTTTATTGAACGCCCAATAATTTCTATTGAGTGAAAAGAATGCTATCACAAGAATTAATAGAGGAAAGTCACGGTAGAATTTTCGAGAAAAAATAGCTTGATTAAGTAAATATTTAATTAGCGTTTTTGTTGGAATTGCTGAATGTTTGAGCTTTATTTTTCAGTTTTAGTCAAAAAAATGGCTGATATAAAAGGTTTGATAAAATCAGTTAATTTGAAGTGTTAAATCGTCTTAACAGAGGCTGTTGTATTTTTCAAAAGTTTGGGTATTAAATATTTATTTCTGCTGAATTTTTTTAGATTGATTTTGCTTGCTGTGGTCTATTTTTATGTTGTAAGTTTTTGGAATTATAATTCGTAGCTTGTATGCAATGATGAACGATTAGTATAAGCAATGGTTGGTTCAGGTTGTGTTGTCGCTGTTGTTTTATGATTAATTTCTAATAAGTATTGTGTGTAAATTTATGTTTTAACATTATCTGGTTTGTGAAAATTTTGTGAAAATAATGGTGTTATTTTATTTTTTAAAGAGTTTTATTTGTTTTGTTGCAGCTTAATTTTAGCGCCAGCTAAAATGAGTGTAAGCAACTCTTCAAAATATCAATAATTGATTTTTATATAAGCAAATAATGCGTGTGTATGCCGTCGGCTTCTCTGGGCTATTTAGAAAGTCCGATAATGCGCAATTAATCTAATTGATGTTGGGAGTGATACGTTTGTGGGCACAAGCCTCCGGTTAAATTACGGAGGAGTGAATCCTAGGCGCTCGTGAGCGATAAGATTTTTTCAGATAATTATTGCAGTGAGATTGTTGCGCAAAAGTACATGAATACGAGGTGGTTAATTACGGTTATCAAAAGGCTGTTCAAAATTAGTATTCCTATTTATGACTATTTTTAAAAGGAATTTTCTAATATTGGAATGATAATGTGATGAGTAGAGTAGAGGAAACTCTGATTAACCTAGAGTTTCCAGCGACACAAGGATGTGTCGCCAATTT
>CALMJT010000083.1 GCA_937864365.1 uncultured Alteromonadales bacterium
CGCCTGCGACCGGCCGACCCTAGCGCATCAAACGCACCCTTTACCGGAATCGATGAGCGCGCCGCAGCGCGGGAATTAGTCAGACATCTAATTGAATTTGGTCATGAAAAAATCGCCATTATCAGCGGCGATCCAAGCCACGGTGCCGCCTATTTGCGCTTGCAGGGTTATGAAGACGCTATGGCCGAGGCGGGATTTTCGCGCCCCGATACCTACCGACATCGCGGGATTTTTGACTTTCAATCCGGTAAAGACAGCTGCGAAAAATTGCTCGCATTACCCAACCCACCGACCGCCATATTCGCCTGTAACGACGCCATGGCCGCAGGCGCTATGCAATACGCGTTATCCCAAGGATTAACCCTACCCAACGATTTATCCATCGTTGGGTTTGACGACAGCCCCACCGCCGAACGCCTGTGGCCGTCACTGACCACCGTTAGACTACCGGCCCGAGAAATCGCAAGAAACTGCGCCGACGCATTAATTGCAACAATACGAAAACAAAAACCGGAAAAAATCTCGGGATTATGCCCGTACAAGATAATTCTTCGAAATTCCGTTGCACTGATAAAATAAATAGACGAGCAGCCAAAACATGACCATTAAAACCATCGGCTTTGTAGCCCACGACGAAAAAAAACCGGAGTTAGTAAGTTGGGTCGAAAAAAATCAAAACCAATTAAAAGACCTTTCGATTCTTTCAACAGGAACTACCGGTACTTTAATTCAAGAAAAATGTCCACAACTTAACGTAACACGCTTAAAAAGCGGCCCTCTTGGCGGCGATCAACAACTCGGCGCAGCCATTTGTGAAGCTCGTTTAGACGCAATGGTATTTTTTATCGATCCTTTATCACCGCATCCCCACGACGTAGACGTAAAAGCGTTATTAAGATTGGCCATTCTTTACAACGTGCCCTTTGCCTGCAACGTAGCAAGCGCCGACGCCTTAAAAAGCCTACTGACTTAAAAATCAAAAACTTTAACAAAAAAATATTAAAATGATTTTTATCAACAAATTACCAGACAGATAACTACGCAAAAATAATCATAAAAAACAAATTAAAATACGCCTTTTTATTTTTCACCACATCATCAAAAAATTATTCAGAAACGCTTTTCGAATATCGCAGCCTAAGGCGGCTTTAATTTTCACATTCCTGATTCGTTGGAATACGGCCAATTTCTCGCTCACCCAGCGATTGGCCCGATTGAATTCAACCGGGCTCTCCCGCACTGTTCTCAATGCCTTTTTTAAGCCTTTTATTAATTTCTTTAAGGCGCGCATCAAGACGCTTTTCGGCATCAGAGAGAGCGTTATCTTTGTTAAAATTCATATTGGTCGAATTTCATTACACAATGTGATGGAGCTCGTGAAGGCTTTTTCCCTCAATGTGTACATAGTCATAACCACAAAGGTAGCTATGTAGCGATTCTCAGATAAATACATCATTCACAGTTTCAAAAATAAAGACCTATTCTTCGATACCTTTTGATAGTTATTCATTTTTAGCAATCTATCAACACATACAAATAACCGAAAGCTATAGCAAGCATTAATCTAAATAATTCCCGCTAAATCGGTTAGATAGATAAGTAAATATCCCTCAATACAAAATTGAAATTTTATTCAAAAAATGGTATTAACTTAAATATGCTGATATAAATATGTATCAGCCCTATGAACTTTGATTTTAAAGAACTTCAAACTTATTAAAATTTAAGGTCAAATGATATGACAGAAATGAAGGTTTTTTCTATAAACTCTAAGTCTTATGCAAATTCAGGACTTAAAGAGCATTTTAAAATTACATGCCCTTTATTTTTGAGCATTGCTTTTTTTCTTGCAAATGGCATTATTATTTTTGCGGAGCATGAGAAATCAATATTAGGCTACTTCTTCTCAAGCCCTATCGATCACTTATTATTACTTCTAGGTTTATTTCAAAGCACTCTTTTGCTGTCTATTTCTGTTTTCATATTAACTTATTCTTTATTCGGATTTATTGTCGATGATTTATGGAAAATAACACCAACAATGTCACCAGCTGTACCAAGAATTTTCGCGATGTATATTGGGTCATTATCAGTTATTTTAATAATTTCCCACATTGAAGTGACCTTCTATAATTACGCAAGTGACCCCTCTAAGCCTAATAGATCACTCTACTACCAGATATCATACATATTAAGGAACATAATAATTCCCTTTGTTATTCTCCTACAAATCTATATTGATCTTTATATTCTAAAAGTACTAAGAAAATGTAGAAATATGTACGAAAAAACATATTCAGCTTACGCGTCAGGTATTAAATTATCAAGATTTCTGCTAAGTGCAAATTGTATAATTACACTCATAGCGATTTTGTTCTCATTTGACAACGACACCACCGAAGACAGAGCGCTTATAATTGCATTAATCGCCGCGCTAGTTTCGGCAGCTTGTGAAATAGCTATAATAAATAAAATATCAAGAAATTCAAAACTAGATAGCATCTAGCATACAGGTTAAAAATATATGTATATAAAAAGGCTTAGAACTAAGCATTTCTCCCCATTTAGAGATAGAGGAGTAACACTAGATATTACGCCAGCTAAAACAATAAATATTCTTCGTGGAGAAAATGGCGCGGGGAAAACGTCAATTGCGGAAATAATTTCATTAATAGGTCACGTCTGTTGTATACCTGATAAAAACATAAATGTATTGGATGAATCAGAAACTCTTGAAAATTTTTTTGATTCAACACATAACGGTTCACAAAAAATATCTAAAGCCTTTTTTACTGTAGAATTAAATGACGTCGAGATAAATTATCTATCAGACGCAAAATCATCTGGCAAAATTATTTTTCAAAACTTAAAAAATGAAATATCATTTATACTTTATAGTAAATTTGAGCTTGTAAAAGATATCATTGGAGATGACATTTCTATTTCAGAGAGATTATTAATTGCAGTTAAACATAAAAATGATGCTGATGCATTGATACTTATTAACAGCTTTAATCGCCCACAACAGGCACCCAATGAAGACATATTTTACTCAGAAAAATGCCGCGATGATTTTCTAGAACACCTAGCGTCTAGTGTCAGAGATGTTGACCTTCGATCCCAAATTAAATCTTTAATTAACAATCAAACGTCTTATTCGCAGACAGAACGAATAGGGTATTTGAAAAAAAACTGTCTCAACGGTATCAAGTGGTCTAACATTTCGAGAATTCCGGGATTAGTGACGTATATAAATACAGATTTGTATGAACGAGGTATAGGTTGTGACTTACGTGAAAGCCCCAAAAACCTTTCCTCCGAGCTATCTGAGGTTATCGATGACAGATTTCATTTATTTTTGCCTACGATAAACCCTCTTGAAAAGACCCTGATATTTAAAGATGAGATAAACAAATACTGGAAGGAAATTATTGCAAATGATTCCATCATAGAAACAATCTCACTAGAAGAATCAGCCTCAAAAGGTATTCGAGGTAAAATTATAATTAAACATACTGGAAAAAATAATAATGGTAGAGTCCGAGAGTTCTTAAGCTCCGGGGAAAATCAGGTATTATTTTTTCTTATTATGCTAGTATCGCTATCTGCAAAAGATTCAATAATTATTGCAGACGAACCAGAATTACATTTAGGTTTTGAAATCAAAAGAAATTTTTTTGACTGGCTCATAAATTTCTGCATTACCAATAATAATCAAATATTTATCGTGACTCATGAATCATTGACATTGAAATATAATTTGGAAAATACAGCGAATTCTGATACGAATTTATTTTACCTTAGTCTCTCAAATGATGAGAAAAGTTTATTCGTCGGTTATGAAGCTTTTAAAAAAATCGGCATTTCTTCAAGGTCTGATTTAGAATTTATTAGAGGACAATTATCTGAGCCTTACACAGAGCTAGCTTCACTAAAACCATTAGAATTTATAAAAAGTTTAATATCTTTAAAATGAGCGACTTAATCACCTACATATTTTCATGTGTAGCTATGGGCTTGGGAATAGGCATGGATGTAGTTGTTGCCACTATAGCTAGATGGCCTAGTTTGAAGGACTACAAAGATAAGAGTTTTTGGATAAAAGGAGTTACCCTAACACATGCATTTTTCCCAATGATTGGTTATTTTGTGTTCATTGCTTTATTTTCGAAATTCCCCCCATTAAAACCATTACTCGGTGTGACTGGTTTTTCTCTCATCGCATACTTTTTAGTTACAGCTGTTAAAAGTTGGTTATCTAACACACATGACAACTATCAAATAACGTTAGGAGCTATCATAGCGGTTAGCTTAGACGCTCTTTATTCTGGCCCCGGAAAATCTGCACAGGCAATTAGCTGGACTTCTCATGAGATTGTAATTTCTTTTTTTATCAGTGCATTTACCGTTACTCTATTAGCTTTAACCACGCTATTATCTCTTTCTTATATCAATTCTAAGATACTAAAACGTCAAGCTTCTATAATTACAACTTTACAATTTACGGAATTTACGGTCATTTCTTATTTCGGGTATCTGTCATTACTTAGGCTAACCTTTGACGTTAGTTCAATGTTCTTATCTGTTATATTTAGTTTGGCAACCTCTGTCGTCGTTTTCTTTTTCATAGCAAAAAAATTGCTCAGCATAAATAGTATTGGTAATAAAGGAACTTTTGACTAATTAACATCTGGCTTAATGTACTAGTTCTTGTGCTAGTTAATCAGAGTTCCTCACAACATTAGCCCCGTATGTAATAATGTTTCTATTTCATTTCCGCAAACTGATTGTTCAAGTAAGCAATAATACTTTTTGATTCATACATCCACTCTTCTTTGCCGTCTTCGTGTTGTATGTGTAAACACGGTACTTGGATTTTTCCGCCACCGTTGAGTAATGATTCGCGATGTGGTGATCCGTTAGTGACGCTTCGGGTTTCTATGGGTAGGTTTAATTTGTACATAGCGCGGCGTGTTTTTACGCAGAACGGGCAGCCCAAAAAGTGATAGAGCTTCATGTTTTTGGTGGCTTCGTTTACTTGGTTTTGGCCTTCTGCTGAGCGCTTAACTCTGCTCCAACGGGTAAGTAAATCCAGTCCAACTACCACCGCACCGGTGGCGTTACGTAGTACTTTTACGATCATTGTGTTCCCTGCCTAAGCTTTAAATGCGACTATTTTACCGCCACTTTAGGTTAAAAGGCAGGGTTGACTTTCTGTTAGTCTTACATTTATTTGTCTGCGAGATTAGACGATTGCTAAAAATCCCACCTGAGTTTGTGAAATAGAGATTTTATTCTCATTAATAGAGAAATTTATCTACTTCACTTTTTTTGACACCTAAATTTATAGATCCAATATTTTATTCGACTCAGAATAATTGCTTTATTGCGGAAGTGTATCTAAATCTTTGAGCATTAGAGATTTATCATGAAAAAGAAATCAGACGAGATTAAATCTGCTATCGATCGACTCAAAAAGGCAAAAGTAAAAATTGACGCTAATCACAGTAAATCTAAAGCTAAAGAACCAAAGTCGCTTATTAGCGGCAAATTCGATGAGTTAGAGCTTAAACGCCAGCAAAAATATGGAGATGAGGATGACTAAATTGGTAGAAACCCCAAATGTAGCGAAATCTGTAGAAGAGGCAAAAAGTAGATTAAAAAAAGCCGATTTAACAAAAATTCAGTCCAATACCAAATCTGCAAAAAGTAAACGTGGTTACTAAACTTACTTATCGCGTATTTAATACATTAGAAATTTTGTTGCGCAAGAGAAAAGTCTTAATTCTGTACATAAAATAAAAACTCCAGTTAAATCAATAGCGATTTAACTGGAGTTCGTGATTGAAGAGAACGATTAATTCAAACGTTCAATCACGGTAGAAATACCTTGTCCCATGCCGATACACATGGTCGCTAAACCAAGGGTACCGTCTTGTTGATCAAGGGTATTTAACAAGGTTGTGGTGATGCGTGTACCAGAGCAACCTAATGGGTGACCTAGAGCGATGGCGCCGCCTTTTAAGTTCACTTTTTCTTCCATTTTATCGATGAGTTTAAGGCCTTTGAGTACCGATAAACCTTGCGCCGCGAAGGCTTCGTTTAATTCAACGTAATCAATATCGTCGATTTTCAGGCCCGCACGTTTTAGCGCTTTTTGCGTGGCAGGTACTGGGCCGTAACCCATGATGGATGGATCACAACCGGCAACGGCCATGCTCACGATACGCGCGCGCGGTTTTAGGCCTAGCTCTTGGGCTTTTGCCGCCGAGGTAATTAGCATTGCCGATGCACCGTCGGAGAACGCAGAGGAAGTACCCGCAGTTACGGTTCCCACTTTTGGAATAAATACGGGCTTTAGTCCGCTCAATGATTCTACGGTGGTTTCGGGTCGAATAACTTCGTCGTGTTCTAACAAACTTTTAAAGCCGTTATCGTCGTGACCTTCTACGGGAATAATTTCGTTATCCCAAAGACCGTTTAATTGTGCTTGATAGGCCAATTGATGAGAACGAGCACCAAACTCATCTTGCATCTCGCGGGAAATGCCGTTCATTTTACCGAGCATTTCTGCGGTTAGACCCATCATCATCGCGGCTTTAGCAACGTGTTTTGAGATTTCTGGGTTGATGTCTACGCCGTGCATGATGGATATATGACCCATGTGCTCAACGCCGCCGGCAATAAATACATCGCCATTACCGGTCATGATGGCTTGTGCACAGGCGTGCAGTGCCGCCATGGATGAGCCGCACAATCTGTTGATGGTTTGCGCCGAAACCGTGTGTGGAATGCCCGCAAGTACGGCGGCATTACGGCCAATGTTAAAACCTTGTTCTTTGGTTTGGTTAACACAGCCCCACATAATGTCTTCGATATCGTTTACGTTTACCGAAGGATGGCGAGCTAACAAACCTTTCATAACGGCCGCAGACAGAGCTTCTGCACGCACATTTCTGAAAGAACCGTTTTTGGATTTACCCATTGGGGTACGAACGCCGTCGATAATCACGGCATCATTTGGATTTAACGTCATGTCTGTTCTCCTAACCGTGATATTTTTTGCCGTCGGCAGCCATTTGTTTCATGGTTTCAGTCGGTTGATACAAGGGACCAAGCGCCTGATATTTTTCGGTCATGGCAATAAAGTTATCGAGACCCATCTGATCAAGATAATGCAGGGCGCCGCCTCTGAATGGAGGGAAACCAATACCGTAGATCAAGCCCATATCGGCCTCGGCGGCACTGGCAACAATGTTGTCTTCTAAGCAGCGCACGGTTTCGATACACAACGGAATCATCATGCGTTCGATAATTTCTTCGTCGGTAAATTCACGAGCTTGCGTGACAACGCCATCTAGTAAGTTTGCCAATTCTTCATCAACCAACTTAGCTGGTTTGCCTTTGCGATCGATTTCGTACTTGTAGAAACCTTTGCCATTTTTCTGACCAAAACGCTCTAGCTTATACAAGCGATCAATCACGTTTTCGCCGTCGTGTTGCATGCGATCTGGGAAACCCGCCGCCATTACCGCATCGGCGTGATACGCGGTATCCATGCCGACAACGTCAAGCAAATAGGCGGGGCCCATTGGCCAGCCGAATTTTTCCATGACTTTATCGACTTGTTGGAAATTCGCGCCGTCGCTAATCAATTGGCTAAAGCCGCCAAAATACGGGAACAATACGCGGTTTACCAAGAACCCAGGACAATCGTTAACAACGATTGGGGTTTTACCCATGGCTTTTGCGTAGGCAACGGTTTTTGCGATGGTCGCTTCCGAGGTTTTTTCACCGCGAATCACCTCTACCAACGGCATCTTGTGTACCGGGTTAAAGAAGTGCATACCGCAGAAGTTTTCTGGTTTTTCTAGCGCAGTGGCAAGATCGGTGATTGAAATGGTTGAGGTGTTAGAGGTTAACACGGCGCCATCTTGCAGTTGTTGTTCAACTTCCGCCAATACGGACTTTTTCACTTTTGGATTTTCAACAACGGCTTCTACCACCAAATCAACACCGGCGAAGTCACCGTAACTTAGCGTTGGCGTAATGGAGTTTAAGACTTTCGCCATTTTTAAGCTGTCCATTTTGCCTCTGGAAACTAGCTTATCCAAAAGCTTGGTGGCTTCGCTCAAACCTAATTCAATAGCGCCTTGGTTGATGTCTTTCATGATAATCGGCGTGCCTTTAGACGCCGATTGATAGGCAATGCCACCGCCCATAATGCCTGCCCCCAATACCGCCGCTTGTTTAACTGGCTCGGCTTGGCGCTCGTACTGTTTGCTCACGCGTTTAACTTGTTGGTCTTTTAAGAACAAGCCGACCAAAGCCGCACACACGTCGGTTTTTGCCAATTTGGCAAAACCTTTGGCTTCGATCGCAACCGCTTTTTCGCGCGTTACGTTCACATGTTTTTGGATGCTTTTTAACGCTTCCATTGGCGCCGGATAATGCGGGCCTGCTTTTGCACCCACCAAACCTTTGGCGGTTTCAAAGGCCATCATTTGCTCAATTTGGTTAAGCTTAATGGGGCTTTGTTTTTCGGTGCGACGCGCTTGGTAATCAAATTTGCCAGCGGCGCAGTTTTTAATAAGATCAATGGCTGCAGCTTGAAGCTTATCACCACTAACGACCGAATCAACGGCGCCATCTTTTAAGGCATTGTCTGCACGTTTTTCATCACCAGCGCAAATCCATTCGTTGGCGTTATCAACACCAATCAAACGCGGTAAGCGTACAGTGCCACCCCAGCCGGGATAAATACCGAGTTTGACTTCCGGCAAACCCACTTTTGCCGTGTCACTCATGACTCGGAAATCGGTGGATAGCGCTAATTCAAAACCACCTCCCAAGCACAAACCATTAATAGCAGTAACGGTTGGACAAGGTAGGTCTTCGATAGCGTTAAAGATATCGTGAATTTTTAAGAGACCTTCGACGATTTCATCTTGCTCTACGGCAAACATCGCCATAAATTCGGTAATGTCGGCACCAACAATAAAGGTGTCTTTGCGGCTTGCGAAAATAACACCGGTTAATTTGTCTTGGCCTTTTAATAATTCGGTTACTTGACCAAGCTCGGCAAGTGTTGCCTGATCTAATTTATTAACCGAATCACTTTTGTGATCGATAACCACTTCGTAAATGCCGTCTTCTAACGCGTCTACGAAAACGGTTTTGCCTTCAAAAAGCATTGTTTGCCCCTTTTTAGTATGGGAACCCTGATGTTTATCAGAAGCTCTTGCGACACTGGTTGTTGCAGCGGAATTGTTAACGTCACCCGCGCAACACAAATTTGCAAAACTGCGCGTATGTGTTTAGCTCAGCCAATAAAAGCGTGGTTTTTTTTCGCTTTTACGGCTGAACAACATGGTTTGGCAATTACAACTTGCTTTCTAACTCTGGAATAACTTCAAACAAATCCGCCACCAAGCCGTAATCGGCTACCTGAAAAATCGGTGCTTCTTCGTCTTTGTTGATAGCGACAATAACTTTAGACTCTTTCATGCCCGCCAAATGCTGAATGGCGCCCGAAAGACCCACCGCAATGTATAAATCTGGCGCAACCATTTTGCCGGTTTGACCAACCTGCATATCGTTAGGTACAAAGCCCGCGTCAACGGCAGCGCGCGATGCACCTACTGCGGCGCCCATTTTGTCGGCCAATTTATACAGTAGCTCAAAGTTTTCGCCGCTGCCCATGCCACGACCGCCCGATACCACAATGCTGGCTGCGGTTAATTCTGGACGCTCGCTAACGGTTAATTGCTCACCCACAAACTTAGAGATTCCGGCATCACAACTCTCACCCACTGACACCACTTCCGCACTGCCACCTGTGGCACAACGATCAAATGCGGTCGCGCGTACAGTCATGACTTTTACGGCGTCTTCTGATTTTACGGTGGCGATAGCATTGCCCGCGTAGATTGGTCTTTTGAAGGTATCTGGCGCAACGACGGCGATCACTTCGGAGATTTGGTTCACATCTAACAATGCCGCAACACGTGGTAAAAAGTTTTTACCGGTGGTGGTGGCGCTGGCCAAAATGTGGGAATAATCACCGGCAAGGCTCACCACAAGCTGACCTAGGTTTTCGGCCAATTGATGCTCATAGACGCTGTTATCGGCCAACAATACTTTGCTGACACCAGCCAGCTGAGAAGCAGCGTCGGCAACGGCTTGGCATTGGCTGCCTGCCACCAACACATGAACATCGCCGCCGATTTCTGTGGCTGCGGTAACGGTGCTTAAGGTTGCGGATTTAAGTTCGTTGTTATCGTGTTCTGCGATTACTAAAGTTGTCATCATCGCTCCCCTTAAATCACTTTGGCTTCGTTACGAAGCTTATCGATTAACTCATCTACCGACGCCACTTTAATACCCGCTTGGCGAGTGGCTGGTAATTCAACGCTCACAAGGCTTAGTTTGCTGGCCACGGTGACACCGTAATCAGCAGGTGCTTTAACCTCTAGGGGTTTACGCTTGGCCTTCATAATATCGGGCAGTTTTGCGTAACGCGGTTCGTTCAGTCGTAAATCGGTAGTAACAATGGCGGGCATATCCAAAGCAACGGTTTGTAAGCCGCCATCGATTTCGCGGGTTACTATGACTTGCTCGCCTTCAACCTTCACTTCTGAAGCAAAGGTACCCTGCGGGCGATTCAACAGCGCCGCCAACATTTGGCCGGTTTGGTTGTTATCCGAATCGATGGCTTGTTTACCTAAAATCACCAAACCCGGTTGTTCTTGCTCAACCACCTTGGCTAAAAGCTTGGCGACCGACAGCGAATCTGGGCCGTCTTCGGCATCAATACGAATACCGCGATCAGCACCTAAGGCCATCGCAGCACGAATTTGTTCTTCACAGGATTTGCTGCCAACAGACACCACCACTACCTCTGAAGCCACACCGCTTTCTTTCAAACGCACAGCTTCTTCAACAGCGATCTCACAGAAGGGATTCATCGCCATTTTGACATTGGCGAGATCAACATCGGAATTATCCGCCTTGACGCGTACCTTCACGTTATAGTCAATCACACGCTTAATCGCGACCAGTACTTTCATAACTGCCTCATTGTTCTTGTTATTCTAAACACACACCCAAAACGGGTCTCTGGCTGTGTATAAATACTAGTATTTAGTCAGATTTCAACAATGACAAAATACAGCTGATTGACTAACAAAAACTATCAGAGACGCTTTAAGGCTTATAAACAAAAGGCTTTAGAGAGTTTTTTGACCGACAAAAAGAGTCACAAAGCTCTATTCAATAGCCATTTAGCCCCTCAGCTTTCGATAGCCATTCACCAAAAACCAACAAACTCGAACATTAATCAACAAAGCGTCACCCTTAATTTAGCGATAAATGATATAAAATACCGAAACACGTTGACGATTAAACATCACACCAAATCGATAAAAGGAGTAACAATCAATGAGTAAAGGCGCTATCGAACAAGCATTAGAAGCGTTTATCGCTGAAGCCAAAAAGACTGGTTTAGATATTGATGGTGTTGCAGTGAAAGCAAAAGCTGGAATTTTGGGTAACGATATATATTCATGGATATCGACAACTGAAAAGACTAAAGCAATAGATGCACTAGAAAAAGCTGTCTCTGAAATAACCAAGTTAAATATTTAATAAGCTTAGTCGCATCAACGTCATTTGGTACGCCGAATTTGTATTTTGATTATTGGCTAAATTCAGAAGCAAATGGCTTTATGTTTTTAGGTAACTATCCCGCATTTAAAATAGACTTTGAAACACAAACCTTGCTTTCAAAAGTTAAAATAAACGCGGCTAATTACGAACAACAAGTATGGCATTGGGACAATTTAACACTTATCCCAACTAAGCAATAAAAAACGTTATTTACGTTTTATTTATCTCGCACCCTTGCTAATAAAACTCATAAACGCTTGCTTCGCTTCAGCAGAAGAAAGGCGTTGATAAAATAAATCGCCTTCTTCATCGATAATGTCTTGCAGCTGTTTAAGGTAGGTTTTTTTAAGCAGTTGTTTAGACAGTTTTACGGATTCTTGCGGTAATTGCGCAACGTTTTGTGCACGGGTGCGAGCGGTATTAATTAGCTCGTCATCGTTGCAAACGCTGTTTGCTAAGCCTTCGGTTACGGCTTCTGTTGCGGTAATTACGCTGCCTTCTACGAGCCATTGAAATGCTTTGCGGTGGCCAATTAAATTCGGCACTAATAGTGTTGAACCGGCTTCGGGTACTAATCCCAATTTTACGAAAGGCATTTGTGCTCGTAGATTTTCGGCAACCAACACGAGATCGCAATGCAGCATGATGGTGGTGCCAATACCGACGGCGTCACCATGTACAGCGGCAATAATGGGTTTTGGAAAACTCGCAAGGGTTTGAATAAAGCCAATAATGGTTTTTAAGGCGTGATTATTATCGCTGGTTGCAACAGCAATAAATTCGCCAATATCGTTACCGGAGCTAAAACTTGGGCCTTCGCCAAACAATAAAACCGCAGAAATATCGGGATTCTCTCCGGCCTCAACTAAAGCGCGCGTTAAAGTCTCGTACATATCGAGCGTTAAGGCGTTTTTTTTGTCGGGACGATTTAAGACTAATTCTAATACAGAACCATTAAGTTCGATTTTTACCAGATCGGTGGCAACAGTTGCTGTCATTAGGATTCCTGCTTGGTGATTATATCTTCGGGTTGGTAATAGCTCGGCGCGTAATTTTTTATAACGTCACTTTTGGCTGCCCAGGTGTGACAGGTATTTAAAATATTCTGGACGCTACTTTCGCCTTCGTGCTCCATTCTTTTTGGCCATAAACATTGGAACGCTGTTGTCGCAACAACTGGAAGCAGCTCATTAACGTGGGTACAGCCGAGCATACCGCCGACTCGCTTACGCACTTCGCTAAACCAGCCGCCCCCAATGCGCGTGTCTTTTAATTTATCAAAGGCAGGAGCGATGTTTGGGCACATAAAAAACGGCGTGCTATCCATACTCACGTGTACATCTTTAATGAGCAGTGTTTCGTCCACGGTGATACGAATGCTGATGTCGTGATAGGCAACACCGGCGGGAATTAAACCCCGCTCGGGATGATCCATGTTATCGGTTTTCACGTCGGTCATGCGCGCGTCTATGTCCCAGAGGCCGTCGTCGCGCATATAACCTTGGCTGGTCACCGTGCGAGCGTGATCGGCTCGCCTCGGCGACGGTTTTGGCAATGGCATAAGGCTCTCCTAGGCGGCGTGGGAGCTAGAATCACGCAATTTACGACGCATAATTTTACCAACGTTGGTTTTTGGTAGTTCGTCGGCAAACTCGATGATTTTTGGTACTTTGTAACGTGTTAAACGATCTTTACACCAGGTGCGAATAGCGCCCGATGATAGGCTCGAATTATTCGTTACAATAAAGGCTTTTACCGCTTCGCCGCTGTTGTTATCGGGTACGCCAATGACTGCACATTCGATAACTTCAGGATGCTGGCAAATAACGTCTTCAACTTCGTTAGGATACACATTAAAACCAGAGACAATAATCATGTCTTTGGCGCGATCAACAATGCGTAAATATCCTTCGTCGTCGAGCACGGCGATATCACCAGTAATAAAGTAACCATCTTCGGTGAACGCCGATTTTGTCTCTTTTTCTCGCTGCCAGTAACCGCGCATGACTTGCGGTCCTTTAACGCACAATTCACCGGCGGCTCCGTGTTCTACATCGTTGCCTTGTGGATCGATCAGACGCACGTCGGTATGAATCACAGCTTGGCCAATAGTGCCCAAGCGGGTTTTTCCGGGAACATTAAAGCTAACCGCAGGCGAAGTTTCGGTAAGGCCGTAGCCTTCCACAATTTGGCAACCGGTTACGCGCCGCCACAATTCTGCGGTGGACGGATTTAACGCCATGCCGCCGGAGGCGGTAAATTTAAGATGACTAAAATCGACGTCTTTGAATTTCTCGTTATTGCACAGCGCCACAAATAAGGTATTCAAACCAATAAAGGTGGTCATTTTCCAGCGCATCATTTCTTTTACAAATCCATCAATATCTTTTGGATTTGGAATTAATACACTGTGACCGCCTAAGAGCGAAACCAACTGCGCCACGGTAAAAGCATAAATATGGTACAAGGGTAACGGCGAGATCACCGTCTCTTGCCAGTTAACGCCTTTAACCTCAAGCCGTTCACGGGCTTGCAGCATATTGGAAATTAAATTCGCATGAGTTAACACCGCACCTTTAGAAACGCCTGTGGTGCCACCGGTGTATTGCAATACAGCAACATCACCCGGATCGGTTTTAACCGGTGCTGGTTTTTCGCCGGAATATTTTGTCAGCGCCGATCGTAAATCGATGGCATTGGGTAAATGATATTCTGGCTCTAATTTTTTAAGGTATTTAACCGCTGCATTAATAACGGTGCGCTTCATCAAGCTGTGCAGGTCAGCGACCTGAGTAACAAACACCGTTTCGATGGCGGTTTTGGTCAGAATTTTTTCAGCATTGTGTGCCATGCTTTTGTGAATAATTAACGCTTTAGCGCCACTGTCCACAAATTGATGCTGCATTTCTGAAGCGGTGTATAACGGGTTGGTATTTACGGCAATTAATCCTGCTTTAAAAATACCGAATAAGACGATTGGATACTGAACCAAGTTAGGCAATTGAATCGCTACTCGGTCACCCGGTTTTAAACGGGTTTCTTGCTGTAAGTAAACCGCAAAAGCCGATGATAATTTATCAAGCTCGGCGTAATCGATGGTTCTACCTAAGCTGGTAAAAGCGGGTCGTTCACTGTAATGTCTCAGACAATAATCTAAAACATCGGGAAGCGTTTTAAATCCGTAAGGATTTATATCCGCGGGAATGGTCTTGGCGTCAGGCAGTTGCTGCACCATTGTTAGCCCCTCTTAATTATTATTATCGAGAAGAAAGTTATTCTCTTTTTTTAACTAAGCTACGTGCTTTAGTTTAACCACAAGCGATATTTAACCGCGAATAAAGATTTTGCTCACACATTTCTAGGCCCAAATGCGTGAGCAAAATTGGCTTAGGCCTCCGGGAATAATGCTGCGAGTTTAGTCGCCAACATAATGTCGCCGGATGCTTTAATTCTGCCAGTCATGAACGCTTGCATGCCATCGGTTTCACCGGTCATGACTTCGTTTAAGGTGACTGAATCCATAGACAAGGTTACGGTTGGATCGTCAGACTCACCTTCGGCAAAAGCACAGTCGCCGTTTTCGATGGTTACAAACCACGGTGTGCCGTCGGTGATGTCGTATTGGAATACTGCTTCCATGTTTGCAGCTGCACTTGGATTGAAGCGGTTTTTCATTTCTGCAAACAATGCGTTTAAATCGGTCATTACTGGTACCTGTTTATTGTCTTTCTCTCTGAGTTCTTGCCGGGGCTTGCGCCGTGATTTGGCCGATGCGCTAATCAGTGCAAAGCCGAGTTTTACGGCGCCCCGTATTAACGCACGAGCCGGAGGAGAACTCAGTATTTGTTGTTTGATCGTTCTCTTAGTTTTCATTAAAAAACAAAGTGCTCGGCGTCTAAATCCATAAGACTCTCGCAACCGGAGGTCATGGTTGCCACCAGTGAACGAGTGCGTGGCAAAATGCGCGCGAAGTAGAACTCTGCCGTTTTAATTTTAGCTCGGTAGAAATCTTCTTCATTGGTACCTGCGGCAATTTTTTCTTGGGCTTCTTTGGCCATTAAAGCCCACAAGTAACCCAATACGGCATAACCCGAGTACATTAAGTAATCAACGCTGGCAGCACCGACTTCGTCGCGGTTTTGCATGGCTTTCATACCAATTTGCATGGTGATGTCGCCCCACTCTTTGTTGATTTCAACCAGCGGTTTAACAAATTTCGCCATGGCTTGGGTGTCGGCTTCGGCTTGGCAGAATTTGTGAACAATCTTGGTAAAGCGTTTTAGCGCTTCGCCTTGGGTCATCAGTACTTTACGACCTAACAAATCCAGTGCTTGGATTTGCGTGGTGCCTTCGTACAACATAGAGATACGACTGTCGCGAACGTTCTGCTCCATGCCCCATTCTGCAATATAGCCATGGCCACCAAAGATTTGTAAACCGTGGTTGGCGGATTCGAAACCCACTTCGGTTAAGAATGCTTTGGCGATAGGCGTTAAGAAGGCTAACAGACCGTCGGCGTATTCTTTTTCTTCACCGTCACTAACTTTGACTTTATCCACAAGCTGGGCGCAGTAATAAATCATGGCTCGACCACCTTCGGCGAAGGCTTTTTGGGTCAGTAACATTTTGCGCACTTCTGGGTGAACAATAATCGGATCGGCAGGCTTATCGGGTTCGGCCGGGCCATTGAGAGCGCGCATTTGTAGGCGGTCTTTGGCATACACTAAAGAGTTTTGGAAACCCCACTCGGCGTGAGCCAAACCCTGTAATGCCGTACCCAAGCGCGCGGTATTCATAAAGGTGAACATGCAGTTCAAGCCTTTATTTGGCGGGCCAATCAAAAAGCCTGTGGCATCGTCAAAATTCATCACACAGGTTGCATTGCCGTGAATACCCATCTTGTGTTCGATAGAACCACAGCTTACACCGTTGGATTCACTCAAGGATTCTGGCAAATGCTTAGGCACAATAAATAGAGAAATACCTTTGGTACCGGCGGGCGCATCGGGCAGACGTGCCAGTACAATGTGCACAATGTTTTCAGCCATGTCGTGTTCGCCGGCTGAAATAAAGATTTTGGTGCCGCTGATTTTGTAGCTGCCGTCGGCTTGTGGCTCGGCTTTGGTTCTGAGCATACCCAAGTCGGTACCACAGTGCGGCTCGGTCAAACACATGGTGCCGGTCCAAGAACCTTCTACCAGTTTGGTTAGATAGGTTTGCTTTTGCTCTTCGGTTCCGTGGGCATCCAACGTGTTCATGGCACCATGGCTTAGGCCTGGATACATACTCCAAGACCAGTTGGCAGTGCCAACCATTTCATTAATAACCAAGCCTAAGGATTCCGGCAGACCTTGGCCGCCGTATTCAACTTCGTGCGCAAGTGATGGCCAGCCGCCTTCAACAAATTGTTGATACGCCTCTTTAAATCCAGCTGGAGTTGTGACTTTACCATCCGCCCAAGTACAGCCTTGTTGATCGCCGATTTGGTTTAGCGGTGACAAGACTTTCTCAGCGAATTTTGCACCTTCTTCCATAATCGCCGAAACCATATCCGGCGTTGCGTCTTCGTAACCAGGCAGGCTTTGGTAATGTTGTTCTGCTTTAAGTACTTCGTTGAGTACAAAGTCCATATCGCGCAGCGGCGCTTTGTATTCGGGCATAACCAACATCCTCGTGTGTCATTTTTATTGTTATGAACTGCTCAGCGCCGATTTTTAAATACTTGATCGGCATTATCAGCATTGGGTTCTTTGTGGAAATAAGCTTCGGCTAAACGCCTTTTTTATCCAATGACAAAAGTCACCAGTTTTAGTGACAATTGTTTTCACATTGAAAAAAAATCGGTGGTTTTTCGAAAAGCACCTATGGATAGTGCCCTGCAAAGGGTTTGGATTCTGGCAAAATTCGCCAAACAAACAACAAAATCGGTCAGGCGTATTAAAAACCATCACCGACTAGAAATTTGGGCATAAAAAAACCGGTGGTATTTCTACCACCGGTTTTCGTGTCACTGGGGTTCAGCAGTTTTAATTAATAAAACTTTTTGAAGTACGGGAAGTGACCGTAGTGTTGTTTCTTTTTGATGGCTTTTACCGCAGCTGGAGCATTTACAAAACCAAAACCTGAGTCAAAGTCGAAGCCTTCTGGACCAACTTCGTCAAAGACTTGAACGGTAGCGCCAGTACCCAGTGAGGCACGAATGGTCATGTCATCAGCGGTTTCACGCATTACATGGTAAATGTCTTGTGGATCAGGACGATCACAACGGCCTAACAAGAAACCTTGCTCTAAACGTTGATCAACCTTCTCTTCACGCACACGGAAGCTAACACCGTATTTACGCTCACCAAACAATGGACGACACATGTTGTACAACACTTCACCATTTGGACGAGTGGTTAAAATTGGCGCAGTTACCGCTGCTAACATTTGTACCGCTACCGCAGAAGCACTCGGTGCTGCCGCTGAGGTACCAAAGAAGTTCGGGAATTCTTCTGCTTCACCGGTAACGAATTCGCCATCGCTGTCGTCGTCATCACGGCTGGTATCAGAGAAGAAGAACGAGGTGTTAGCACCGTCTGGCGCGGTTAAACCTGGCTTAAAGCGGATTTCTGGCGCAGGTAAACGGTTACCAGCAACATCGAAGAAGATGGGTGTACCACCTGCTGATGAGAAATCGTTTAAGCATGCAGGAACACACTCAGGCTCACCGGCACCCGCACGTAGCGTATTGGTGTTGGCATCGCCAATAAACTCTTCGGTGAAGAAGAACGCTGCCGCAGCGACACCTTCAGCACCGGCTGCGTTGTTGTGACCAAAACCTGAAGCCGCATCAACTGGGTACTCAGACTCAACGATAGCACCGCCGGTAAGTACGTATTTTACGAATCCAGGTGCATCACCGGTTTCAGCCAAGAAACCAAGCTGCACGGTAGAACCGCCAACAAAGTCTACCAGAGAAACGAATTCGATCGCGTCGCCACCGGCTCCGCCATCAATTGGGTTGCCGCCACCGTCGGTAAACTGGAATTGACACAATGGCGGGAAGAAACCGTTTTCTGCTTGGAAAACAAAACAGTCGGGTACACGTACGCCATTTTCGTCGAACATAACGACGTCAACGTCGTTTTGAGCACCAACACCGCCAGCAGAAAGACTTGGGCTATCCCATTGGAAGGTCATGTTAGTTTGTAAAGCGCCGCCAAAAGTGATGGTTTTAAGTAAATCAACACCTTCACCTGGATCGAAGTCGTGCCATACGCCTTCAACGCCATCGATGGTTGCGGTGGTTGCGCGGTATTCGGTCTCGAAGGCATCGCGAGCACGGTTACCGTTGGATGAGTAATAAGGCACACCCAAACGTGCAACTTCGTCTGCGGCTTGCGCGATGATACCGTCTTGGAACATTGGCTCGGTGAAGTAAATTACGTCATCAACAATAACGTCAGCACCGGCACGTGCTAGCTCAACAATACCTTCTGCAAAGCTTGCTTGGCCATTAAACGCGGTGTGGAAAAGGATGTTTACGCCAGGAACGGCATCAACAATCAATTGCGCCATTGCACGACCTTCATCGGTACAGCCAGAAGGATCGCCGATTGGTTCTAGGTTACGGAAGGTTGCAGGTAGATCACCATTAGCAACGTCTTCGTCCGGCGTAGTGTATAAACCGCCCGCCAAAGAACCGGGGTTACAGTCGAAGCTGTCTGAAAGCACACCAACGGTAAAGCCTTCGCCACTTAAACCAGCAAGTGCACGATTGATATCGGTACCCATTGAACGGTCACCCTGTTGAGTAACCACACCAACGTTAGTTTCCATAAACGCGGGTTTTGCAAAGGCAAGAGTATCGCTTAACGCCATGTCACCAAGGCTGCTGGCCGGCACTTGCGCCGATACAACTCGACCGTAGCTAGAAATATTGCGAGCGCCTACTTTTTCTAACATGGCGACTAATTTTGCAGTCTCACCCGAGGCAACAGCATCGACTAAAACATAACCGTCAGCGGTTACTTCCGCTAAGACCATTTCGTTGTCTTTAGGACCCATTAAACCCATGGCCTTGCCACTGGTTTTCGCTGAGTTTGCAGAGACCTGCATTAAGGCACTGCCCAATTTCTTCAGCTGACCCGGCGCACTTGCCTGATCGGCAAATGCCATATTGCTTTGCACAGCAAGTAATACCGCGGCTCCTACGGTAATTTTAGCTGTCGATTTTAGTATCTTCCGCATGACTATCCCCTTTGTTATTCGTCAACGAAATATTAAAGAAAGAATTCTTTGAGTTGAATATATAGGAACCTCTGAGTAACCCCAAGATCACTCGGGCCAAGGGTTTTTTCTGATTAAGGCGCGCTTTTGGAGGTCTAACAGATTAAATCGAAAAAGCACAACGCAGAGCAGGAAAAAACTGGCAGGTCCCGTGGGGTGAGATCACGCTGAGTAATTTTGGGGTTACTCAGAGGTTCCTACATTCCAACTAACGACGTTTAGAGTACTTGTGTTCGCAACGTATAAAATAGCGAAATTTAAAATTAATTTTTTATAAATCCAAAAAAATTGAGCTATGACCTCATGTATTGATATTCACTGATTTTTGAGCGTCAAAATGGGATACATTTGTTAGAAACTAATACTTAAGTTCATTCTTTAAAATCTAAGCATTAAATAAAAACCGAAGGCAATCACCACAAATACAGATTATAAAAAAGCGCAGATTTGCAGATCACTGAAATTTATCTACAAATCTGTTTTTTTAAAGAGTATTCAAAATGGAATTTTAGAGGGGCGAATAAGCACATTTATTCTTCAAACATGCTCTTCAATAATAACTTTTTAGGAGCTTACCTTTAGATCAAAAACTCTAGAAATCTCTTTTCGATTCCTGCTCTAGAAAATAACCGACGGTAATTCTTCAAATCCGGGCTTGGCAAATAAATAACCTTGCATCAGCACAATACCAGCTTCGGCTAACCAATTAAGTTCGCCTTCTGTCTCAACACCTTCGGCCAAAATTGAAATATTTAATTCATTCATCATATGAATGCAATTTTTTAAAATAATTTGTCTGACCTTGTCCTTTTGTACTGATCGAATCAGTCCCATATCGATTTTAATGAAATCGGTTTGAAAGTTTGCCAACTGCCCTAAACCGGAATAACCCGCACCAAAATCATCAACTGCGGTTTTGAATCCTAGAGAGTTATAATATTCGACCACACGTCTAACGTGTTCGGCGTCTTCTATTTTTTCAACCTCGGTGAACTCAAACAAAATATTTTCGATAGGGAATTTATATTTCTTCGCAGCTTCTAGTGTGGTTCGAATACAACGATCGGGCTGATAAATCGCTTTTGGCAGAAAGTTGATGCTCAATATGGATTGCAATTTCAGCTGTGACGCTAGGCTAATAGCCTTTATGCGACACTGCTGATCGAAGGCGTAGCGATTATGTTCGTTTACTTGAGAGATAATGGAATAGGCCGATTCATTATTTAAGCCGCGCACTAGAGCTTCGTAGCCAAAAATTTCTTTATTACGTAAGTTAACAATCGGTTGAAATGCCATTGTAAAATCAAAATCTAAACCCGATTCGTCTCGGCATCGACCGCATCTAACAAGATCGCTTTCTTTATATGTAGAATCCATAATATAACTCATGCCAAACCCAACAAACCTTGTATGAGTAAAGCGTATTTAATCGCAATTTCCAGTGTGATCAAGATTTACCAGAAAATCACTCAAACGTTAATTAACCTAATTACACCAGCGATACGCGATCTATCGCTAACGTCGGCAGCTGATTAAATTCTCGATGCCAATATCACCGATTTTCATACAGAAAACCCCGTGTTAATTAGCGTTTCTTTGATGATAAATTTTATGCTTTACTGAATCATTGTTTGGGTAGCCAAATATTTTCGTATATAAATCACCTAAATCCATTGTTTTCGCTATAAATTAACGGCCCGTAATTGACGACAATGAGTCGAACAATCGGTGCTTCAAATACCAACAAGATTCGTCTCTGCCGGTAATGATACAGGCGCGCTATTTGGTTACTTCACCAAGATACGCCAATTGGCGCTCAAACCATGTCTAGACCAATGGATTATTCTTTCATTAGGTTGAGTACAGCCATCAACAGTGTATTCAATACAACCACAAGAAGAGATAATTAATCCATTAACCCTATAGAACCGACAACTTATTTACGATTTTTCTGAGTCTTTCGTGCAACATCTTTAGCACGGTAAATTATTCAAGCCCAAGCAACACTATTTAATTTACTCGTTTATTGATCGCTATTATTTAATCACTTGGATGACCATCTGTTTAATTACTCAGCAACTGTAAGTCGTGCCGGTTTTCCGTCTTTTGATCACTGAATTACTATGGTGTTATGATGACTGCACTGTGAATTGACGCCGTTGCAAGGTTTTCAAGGAAGCAAATAACATGCAGCTGTTGAGGAAGGCATGGAAATTCGAAAAATAGATGACCAAACTTCTCTACAAATAAAATATTGTCGTTTTATTTGTATTTTTTTTATGTGCATTGTGCACATCCCACCGGGCTTGGGTGCTGTTGATAGCATGCCAAGCTATCTTCAGGCCATTAATGTATTCCTAGCCGATATTCTTGGTCGCGCCAGTGTTACGGCCTTGAGTTTTATCAGCGGCTTTTTAATTGTTCACAATTACGCCAACAATGACAACTCCAACTATCAAAAATGGCTTAATGTTGTCGTTAATCGACTTAAATCACTGATCGTTCCTATGGTATTTTGGAACGGCGCCATTATCGTTATTGGCTTTGGTATTCTAGCGGCAACGGGTGTATCTATTCAGGTCATTGACGATTTAGAAGGATTGGATGCATTTCAGATTGTATTTTTAAGACTCTTGGGCTTCTTTAATGGATCATCGTCCGAAAGCCTAAATTTCCTTCATGATATTTTCGCCTGTGCCTTTCTATCACCCATTTTAATTTGGTTAGCCAAACGCATTTCTTGGTTATTGGTTGTTTTATTGCTGTTAATTGATAACACAATCACTTTTCAACCCGTCGTAACGCGGGGCATTATTTTGGTATTTTTTGGTTTAGGCATTGTTTATTGCTATCGCTTTAATGATTTTAAACCTATTCACAACATCAAATGGTTAACACTTGCTCTCAGTGTCGCAGTGCTTGTTAGAGAATATTGGCTAGCCTTTAACGGAGTCGATATTTTTGATGTTCCCGGTTATCAAACCATTAAACGTTTTGCCGTAAGTGCTGTGGCAATCTATGCAGCCTATTTGTTGACACAAACACGCTTTAACCATTGGATTGGTAAACTCGATAAATCCACCTACTTTATCTTTTTAGCGCACAACGTCTTCTTTATTTTAACCTGGGGCGCTTGGCAGCTCTTTTTTGGTAAAGATCTCGAATTTCCTTACATCGTCTACTTTTTTATTGTAACTCCTGCTTGGTTTGTTATTGCAATTTTAAGTCACCAGATCATTGCTTATCTGCCCGCTTTTTTGCAGATTCTAATTACAGGAAAACCCAGAAATTCAGTTAAGAAGCACGCTATAGAATCCATAAAAAAACCGGCATAAGCCGGTTTTTTTATTCGCGAATCTTTCATTTTCTTCAGTTTATTTTCAGGTCTCGCATCGGACGAATCTCTTGTCTGATGACTCGTCGTCAGCTACTACGACCTTATTGACTGCGTTTTATTATGCAGCACTGGTCTGGGCAACGTCGATTTGGTCGTTAACTGCATCGTCACGAGTATCTTGACGCTTGTTTTCAATGGCGGGTTGGACACCATTAATCGCAATACTTCTTGGTTTCATGGCTTCTGGAATTTCACGCAGCAAGTTAATGGTTAACAAACCGTTAGATAAATCGGCTTCTTTTACTTCTACGTGATCGGCCAAATTAAATTTTCTTTCGAAAGATCGATTTGCAATACCTTGATGCAAGAATCGTCTTTCTTCTGACGACGCTTTTTTACCGCGTACCGTCAAGATTCCTCGGTCGACATTAATGTCGAGTTCGTCTTGTGCAAAACCTGCAACCGATAAGGTAATGGCGTATTTATTTTCGCCGAGCACTTCAATATTGTAGGGCGGATAACTCACATTAACACTGTCGGTACGCATCGCGTTATTTAATAAAGACGCTAGATGATCAAAACCAACGCTGTTACGGTAAAGTGGGCTTAAGTCGATAGATTTCATTACATATTCTCCTTGGAAGCAATACGATTTAATTTCGAGAACACTCTTAGAGTCGATCTCTTAATAAATAATTTGAGGATGATTTTCGGGATTTCAAGTTTCTTTTTTTAAGGTTTTTAAAATTTCTTTAAAAAACTTTTAAAAACTTCTTTTCAAAAAAATTAAAATCCAAGTTAATTAACGATTAAATTAACATTGCGAAAAAGCATTTAGCATTACATTGGGTAAGACACTTTTGAAAACTTTCTTTAAAGATTATCTTCTCTGCGTCTTACGATAGGAGCCTCTGATTAACCTCAAAATTACTCAGCGTGGACTCAAGCGTGCAGTTGCCCGCCGACGTTTGCAATTAATGGCCGTAGTCCTTAATAAAAACGGCAACACCGCAAATGTGCACTTGAGGCCTCGTCCTTCGGAGCCTGCCAGTTTTTTCTTGCTCCACGTTGTGCTTTTTCGATTTAACCCGCTAGACCTTCAAAACCACGCCTTGATCAGAAAAAAACTGATTGGTCTGAGTGATCTTGAGGTTAATCAGAGGCTCCTAGAGATATGCGTTCGTGTTGGAAAACTTCAAGGGTAAAAAATAAATTTTTTAACTGTCGAAAATAACAAGGGTTAAATTAATTGTAGGGCGCGCTGGATTAGACAGGAATAAAATTAGCTAAAAATAAAAAGGCAGGTTTAGGAAACTCTGATTAACCTAGAGTTTTTCGCGGCACACGGATGTGTCGCCAATTTCAAGGGCTGCAAGTAATTGAAATTGTGAAGAAATTGGAAATAGCATTGTCAATTTCTATCCTCTGATTAAATCATGGCTGAGTTAATCAGAGGTTCCTACAGCTTTAGGATTTTGTTAATACTGTTCAAAAATCTAAATCGCCACGCAATAATTTAATTTTGTGGCGAATCAATATGGGCGTGAAATAAAAAACTTCAAGCATTAAACACAAAGTTTTTTGTGCAACATTAATTTATTTCAACTGTATCACCTAGGCGAACAAATCCGTCGTTAATAACCTTACAGCAAACGCCCCCACGCCAATCGGGTTTTAACGCCGCTTGTAGGCCGTCGAGTTGTTCGTCCATTCGAAAACACGGGTCGGTTTCAATCATGACTTCTAGCACCAACTCACCGATAGTAATTTTTTTACCAACGTCTTGTTCACTGAAATCAAAACCGTCAATCAACAAGTTAGCACGGCGAATCGTCCAAGGCTGTGTTTCGCTACTGACCTCTGCACAAGCTGTTTCCCAAGCTTGCTTGCTAAGCACCGTAACTTGACGACGACTGGGTTTGCCTCGGGAATCACCTTGCACACCGGATTGTTGAGTAATCCAGCTTTCTGGCAGCGTTTCCATGGCTGCGCGCTTTTCTGCTCGACGAGCGATACCAATCAAAGCGGCTGTTCGTTGTGAGGTAGAATGAGAGTCTGCTGGTAACATATTGAATTCTTTATGGTTATTGTTGCAAAAAGCCCCGTTGAGCTTTCACCAAACATCAACAGGGCTGATTATGTCTTCTGATTAAATCATGGATGAGTTAATCAGAGGTTCCTAACGTTTATGAAGTGTCTTATCAAGAACACCATTATGCCACGGCTCGATTTGCAACAACCATTGCCCAAAATTATCGAGCCGACTCTACTTTAAATTCAACGCGAATATTGGCGCGGTAGGTTACCTCATCAAAACTGCTGGCCTGTTGGCTAACAGGTGAACTCGCAAACGCTTCAGCAGCATAACTATCGTTACTTTTTTCTCGACGTTGCACCACAACCTCTTCTATCTCAAACGCGCCACGGGTGGCAGCAAATTGAATGGGTTGATCGTAAAAGGCAACCGGTGTGAGTTTTACACCGAGCTTACTTTCGTAGACCTTCTGTTCGGCCAAAATTTTATTTAGGGCTTCTTCTTTTACCTTTTTCTCAAACTCTTCTTTGGCGGAGTGTTTAAACTCGGTGCCGCCCAAGATAATTTCTTCATGCTCATCGGCAAGCTTGGCGACGGTTTTAAGTTGTTCTTCGGTGGTGATTTTAATGGCAACGCGGTTTACCACCTCAAAGCTGCTCGGCTTTTTGCCAAACCAGCCGTATTGCGGCGAGCTGGAAAACTTAGAATTGTTGATGTCTTCAACCTTAATGCCGCTTTTTAACAAGGTAGCTCGAATAGAATCACGCAAAGCTGCGTTCTTTTCGATGGATTGCGCCAAGGCTTTTTCTTCGGTGGTTACGACCAAACTCAGGGTCGCCTCGTCAGAATACGCGGTTTCTTCGGCACTGGCCGATAGGCTGATGATGTTTTCTCGGGGATGCAAAAAGTTACGCAGTTCTTCTGGCGAGCCTTTTAGCTCGGTTTGCGCTTGCGCTATGGGTGCCGCCCACACGGGTGATGCAAGGCTTGCCGCCAACAACAAGCCCATAACAGGTCGATTTACCATCAAGTTTCTCATAAATGAATGCTCTCTTTCTTAAATGACCGGAATCTCATCGTTAAGAAAACGGCCGTATTGGTAAAAATGATCGCCTCTTAGATGCCTTTATGGGTGTTTTACGCCATTAAGAAATGTTTGTTCGCTCAAAAACCCTTCTTTTTTGCACATTTCTACCCAACAAAAACTATTAACATAAAAACCTCAATAGCAATCAACAATAATAATGAAGTTCTTGTTTTTACTGGCTTTTCTGGTGGGTACACAAAACTTTGCGCTAAAGCGTGTGGCCATATCTTGCCAAAGACCAAAGTACTGTATATAAATACAGTATGAGCACAATCATTTACGATACTTCTTCCGAGCAATCTGCAATCAACGGTAGCAACGATTTACTGGAACAACTGCTGCGCCGCAAAGATGTTTGGCGTGGTGCAGCAGTTACTCAAGGACGAGTCATTAGCAGCAAACACAAAGCTTTAGATAAGTTGTTGATTAACGGCGGTTGGCCGGTTTCGGAATTGATTGATGTGGGACAAAAGGCCAATGGCCACGGCGAATGGCAGCTTATAGCGCCAGCTTTAGCGAGTCTAAGCCACAAGGCGGGATTGATTCTGTTGTTTAACCCACCGGCCATGCCGTTTGCACCGGGTTTAAGTCAGCTGGGTATTCGGTGCGACAGCATTCGCGTGGTGCGTATTCAATCGCATCACAAAAAAGCTCAAGCCATCAGTGCTTTGCTCGATATCTTGCAAGCGCGCTGCTGTACGGCGGTGGTGGCGTGGGAAGGTAAACTCAACTGGCGTTACGCCGAATTGCGCAAACTGCAACTGGCGGCTAGCCAAAGCCAAGCCTTGTGCTTTTGTTTTCGCAAGCAGCGCCCAGCGCAGGTTCAGTCACCGGCGCCACTGCGTATTACGGCTGCGTTCTCAGTTGAAGGTTTATTAGTGCATATCACTAAGCAGCGCGGGCAACAGCGGCCACAGCAGTGTGTGCTGGCAAGACCCAACCTTTGGGCGCCTAAACACCATCAACTTAAGCCCAAAACCACAACAGATTCATCCGCACAAACCAGTAAACAGCTCGCAAAGGTGTTGCATTTTAATCGCGGTTCATTGGCGTTAACGCCGCTTAACACGCACTTTCCACAGAATTCGGGGCAGTAGTTATGTTGTGGTTAGCCATTCGTTTTCCGCGTTTACCATTGGATGTTTTTTTGGCAGACACACCAAAAGATTCCCAAGCAGAATTCGCCCACAAGCCAACCTTTGTGTTTAACCACAATGCCGGTAAAAAGAGCGTGTTGTTCGCCAACGACCGCGCCCTTGCCTTGGGTGTTTGCCGGGGAATGAATGTATCCACCGCCGATGCCTTATTAACGGCACAAAGCACTTCGTTAACGAAAGACAATTCTTTATTCTCTAATAATCACGAGCAACCACAATCATCCACTGGTTTAGACAAAAGCCTAACACACATAAGTCTTGGACAAAATACGCAACTGGAATGGTTTTATTTGCAGAAATTTGCCGATGCCTGTTACGACTTTACGCCTTACGTAAAACTGCACAATACGCCAACGTTAGAAACTCGTTTGCACAGTTGCAATGGCAACGAAACTCTTGATAGTGACAAAGCCAAACAGACTTTTAAAATTAACAGCCAAAGCTTTACTGAGAAAAATACCGATAAAGACCAACCCACTTATTTACAACCGGGTTTATTGCTGGAAATTTCCGGCAGTTTAAAACTGTTTTTTGGTCTTGAAAAAATCAAACAGCAATTGGCAGAATATTTTGCTGAGACAAACATTCAAATCTGTTTTGGCGTTGGCCTTACACCGGAATCCGCTTGGGCGCTAACGCACAGTCACATTTCAATTAACGAACATTCGTCTATTCATGAGTTTTTAGCGCTACTGAATAACATCCGTATTCAACAACTAGATTGCTATCAAAGCGCTTTTAAAAAAATGGCGAAAATGGGCATTCGCACATTAGAAGATGTTTTTAAAATTCCGCACAGTGAATTAGGCAAACGTTTTGGTAACGGTTTTGTTGATTACATTCAACAATTGAAAGGACTGCGCCAAAACGTACGACATCGCCCCAGCGAGAATCATTATTTTCAGCAAAAACGAGATTTGGATTTTCCGATTCAAAACACCCAATTATTAGAACACGACAGCAGACAACTGATACAACAATTACTGATTTTTTTAAAAACACAGCAGCTACAGTGTGAAGGTGTGGAATGGGTCTTAGGGGACCGATATCAATCCATCACCATTGCAGTATTGTGTCAGCCCATTTATGCCGATGGCGAATTATTACAAGAACTCACGCAACTGCATTTTGATCATTTGCAATTAAGTTTTGAGGTTAATTACATTGAATTAAAACTGACGCACAGCTCGGCATTACAACACAGCAGTGACGAGATTTTTCAATACGACAATAACGGTTTAAATAAAAATGAGGTTCAACGCCAGTGGCAATTATTATTAACCAAATTGCACAATCGTTTAGATGCAAACGCTATTGTCGAACCAAATCCACAAACCGAGCATTTACCGGAGCAGCAAAATCACTGGCAGCATTCAAGCATCCAACGACAAGGGTCTAATCAGCTCTCATATAAAAAAACGTCTGAGCAGAAACTAAAAAAAAACACTTATCTTCAGCAAGATTTATTAAGTGCTGCTCACAGCTCAAGTGATGAGCAAGCACATAGTGAGTCTACACTTTTAAGTTCGACTGTTTTTGACCCTAAACCCACATGGTTATTAGAACCGCCCATTTGCATTAATCACCGTGAAGACCAACTCTGCTGGCACGGGCCTTTAACCATTTTGCAAGGCCCAGAGCGTATTCAAAGCCAATGGTGGACGAATACCGGCGATGTTTATCGCGATTATTTTATTGCCGAACAAAACGATTTTCGCCGGGTTTGGATTTATCAAGACAAGCACACGCAACAATGGTTTGTGCAGGGTATTTTTAGCTAATGCCCAGTCTGTTGTTTTGCCAGAGTAATTTCAGTTTTTTAACAGGCGCCTCACACCCCGAAGAATTAATTTCTACCGCCGCTGAACTTGGCTATAACACCATCGCCATTACCGACGAGTGTTCGCTAGCAGGTGTGGTAAAAGCCTACGCGCAAACTAAAACAGATGCGATTCAACTCTTAATAGGTTCGTTATTTAAGCTTGCCAACGGCATGCACATTATTGCCTACGCCCCTACTCGCCAAGCCTATGCGGAGCTTTCTGGCTTAATCACCTTGGCGCGAAGGCGCAGCGAAAAAGGCGAGTATCATCTTGAATTTAACGATCTACAATTTCGTCTAAAAACCTGCTTACTGGTTTGGTTACCGCAGCGAGACGATTATTCTCGCGAGATTAATCTCGATAATTTTTGGCTGGGTAAAAAACTGCAACGACAATTTAAAGAGCGTTTATGGATTGGCGTTAACCATAATTACGCCGCAGGCGAAGCGTTCTTTTTTAACGAACTGCAACAGTTGAGTTTAGAATGCAATATTCCATTACTGGCCTGTGACCACGTGCTTATGCACAGCCCAGAGCAAAAAAAACTGCACGATGTACTGAGCGCAATTCGGTTAAATACATCGGTGCAACGCCTTGGCAATTGTGGCCAAGCAAACAGCGAATCGCACATTAAAAACCTGCACGAGTTTTACCGACGATATTCGGTTGAACTGATCAATGAAGCCGATTATTTTTGCGAACAATTTAGTTTTTCGCTGGAGGAACTTAAATACGAATATCCCAAAGAATTAGTGCCCAAAGGCATTACGCCTATCGATTATTTACGCCAGCTTGTGAACGACGGCATTAGCATTCGTTGGCCCAAGGGCATTCCCGAAAAAATCGCCGCCAAATTAGATTACGAATTAACGCTTATTGAAGAACTGCGCTACGAATATTATTTTTTAACCGTTAACGATATTGTCACCTTCGCACGAAGCCGCGATATTTTATGTCAGGGTCGCGGCTCGGCGGCGAACTCGATTGTTTGTTATTGCCTGCAAATTACCGAAGTCTCACCGGAGCTTATTGATGTTTTATTTGAGCGATTTATTTCTCGCGAGCGCGACGAACCGCCGGATATCGACGTAGATTTTGAACATCGACGCCGCGAAGAGGTGATTCAATACATTTACGATAAATACGGCCGCGAACGCGCCGCTCTTACCGCCACGGTGATTACCTATCGTGCCCGTAGCGCCGTACGCGATGTTGGTAAGGCCTTGGGTTTTGATGAATCCCTGTTGGATCACCTCAGTAAAAATATCGCCTGGTGGGACAGAACCGAAGACCTAAAAATTCGCTTCGCAGAATACGGTGTTGATGCCGATAATTTTTTATTGCAGCATTTTTACCGTTTGGTGCACAGCACTATTGGTTTCCCTCGGCATTTATCCCAACACGTGGGCGGCTTTGTGATTAGCGAAGGCAAAATCAGCGAAATGGTGCCCATCGAAAACGCCAGCATGGCAGGCCGCACGGTGATTCAGTGGGATAAAACCGATATCGAAACCCTTGGCTTATTAAAGGTCGATGTACTTGCATTAGGTATGCTTACCGCCCTACACCAATGTTTAAAACTGGTGAATAAATACCAACCAACCATTCAAACGTTACAAGATATTCCCCAAGAAGACCCGCATACCTACGCCATGCTGAGCCGTGCCGACAGCGTTGGGGTGTTTCAGGTGGAATCCCGCGCACAAATGGCCATGCTGCCACGGCTTAAACCAAAAACCTTTTATGACTTGGTGATTGAGATTGCCATTGTTCGCCCCGGCCCCATTCAAGGTGATATGGTGCATCCTTATTTGCGGCGGCGCGACGGTATAGAACCAATTAGCTACCCCAGCGATGCCATTAAAAGTGTTTTGCAGCGCACCCTGGGAGTACCGATTTTTCAGGAGCAAGCCATCAAAATTGCCATGGTTGCCGCCGGTTTTAGCGGTGGCGAAGCCGATCAACTGCGCCGCGCCATGGCCGCCTGGGGCCGTAATGGCAATTTATTAACCTTTAAAGATAAACTCATTAACGGCATGCTAGCGCGCGGTTACGAATTAAATTTCGCCGAGCGCATGTTTGAACAGCTAAAAGGGTTTGGCGGTTACGGCTTTCCGGAATCACACTCGGCAAGTTTTGCGAATCTGTGTTACTTCAGTTCTTGGTTTAAATGCCATCACCCAGCAGCGTTTTATACTGCCCTATTAAACAGCCAACCCATGGGTTTTTATTCGCCGTCGCAGCTGGTGCAAGATGCCACTCGCCACAACGTAAAAGTATTACCGGTGGATATTTTAAAAAGCCACTGGCTAACCACCTTAGAGCAAAACCCAAATAACAATCATTTAGGTGTGATTCGTTTAGGATTTTCTCGGGTAAAAGGCTTTAATGAAGAATCCGCAAAGCGAGTTATTGAAGCACGCAAAAACAACACAGAATTAACGCAAATTATTCACGCGGCAAAATTGGAAAAAAGCGAAATTAATTTATTGGCCTCAGCCGATGCCTTACAAACCATCGCCGGTAATCGCTACCAAGCACATTGGTTAAGCAGTGGCGTAGAAACCTATCGCCCGCTAATTAATGCACAAAAATCAGAACAACAAAAAGAATTACCAGAAGTTTTTAACAACATAAACCAACCCGACGAATACGAAAATATTCAGCAAGACTACCAAACCACCGGCCTTAGCCTGCGGCGCCACCCAATGGCCATTTTACGCAACCAATTCCCCTTTAACCGTTGCAAAACCAGCGCCGACCTAAACAGCATTCACCACGGTGGATTTATTCGCATTGCCGGGCTTGTAACCGGCAGACAAAAACCCGGCTCCGCCAAAGGCGTTTTATTCTTAACCCTAGAAGATGAATTCGGCAACACCAACGTGGTGGTGTGGAAACGCGTACAAGAACAGTACCGCACTATTTTATTAACCAGCAAACTGCTACAAATTAACGGCGTTGTAGAAACCGACAATAACGTTGTACATGTTATTGCCGGAAAATTAACAGACCTAAGCGAATATTTGATGGAATTTAATGTGAAATCGAGGGATTTTCATTAATCGCTACATATAAGACCTCTGATTAACATCACTATCATTTAATCAAAGGCCGATAATATTTTACTGTTCAAATAACGATTTTATAAACGCTTCAAACGCGGCATTATCACCCTCAAAATATTCTACTAACGCATTCGTAACATAATTCACCACAGACTCAATACCACTTTGCCGGGCAGCTATTAATGCTTCTCTAGCAATTGGGCAAAGCTGCTGTTTGTCATTATAATTCATATTTTTAATACAACGTATTGATTCAGCTAACGTATAAGCTAGCCCCATTGGGTCTTGCGCTAATCGATAGAGCTCTTTAGCTTTATCATAACAGTCGCGAGCGTCTTTCCACTGATTCTCGTTTAAATAACTATTCCCATAACTCCTAAAGGTATTGGCAAGTCCAAGCTGATCCTCTTCTTTTTGAAAAAGATCTATTGCTAAATCATATCGATAACGTGCATCCGGCAAATTATCTAGTGCACGCTCCAGTTCACCTAAACGAAGATGTACTTGACCTTGGCCGAGACGATATTGTTCTTTTTCGTAATGAATCATAGCTTCATTGTAGTGATCACGAGCGTCACTCATTTTTTCTTTTTCTAGTTCACACTCCAGGTCACCCAACGCTCTTAATGTATCAGCAAGACCTAAACTATCTTGCTCACTCCTATAAAGTCTGATTGCATCGGCATATAAATCCAGTGTACCGGGGATATCCAATAGATAATTTAATTCTCCTAGAGCTTTATAGGTATTAGCTAAACCAAGTTGATTCTGTTCTATTTCATAGAGTTTAATCGCTTTCTTGTAGTAAATAGGAGCAAGATTGATATCGTCGGAACTCTGCTTCAGATCGCCCAGAGCCTTAAGGGAATTGGCTAGTCCAAGATTATCTTTATATTTTTCAAAATATTTAATTGCTTTGTCATAAAGAATTCGTGCTTGATAGATGTTACCCAATCGAGCCTCTATATCACCTGCAATTTGATCAACTTCTCCATTAACTATCATCTCCCGAACTATGTTCAAGAGTTGTTGAGAAGCCAAAACGTTGTATTTGTATATATTTAAAAGCTGGCGGTGGAGTAATTCTAATCGATCTAAATCGGGTTCACGTCGTTGATCGTATTTCACAAGGGTTACGATAGACCACATTTGTGCTGCTGTACTAACTTTTGAATTCGCACCCTCTTCGCTAGTTACCGTATTTGCACCCGCTCGGCTGAGCGACAAAAAATAGTCGTAGGCATATTGCCTAGCACTGGGCCAACTAAAGCCCTTGTTTTGCTGTTGGGCCAAAGCGTAACGCGCCATGGGCGGCAGTAATTGAAACATACCGTCTTCACTGCGGTTAAGAATGTGATGATCTACCAAAGCCCGCCGAGCATTATCTTGTTGACTGATGTCTTCCCATAAATCCAACATTCCTTCGCTAAGCCCTTCGGGAAACAAGGCAGCAAATTGCCATAGATCGTTGGCACCGGGCTCTGATTGAATTTGCGCGGCGGTTAAGGCCAGTGAAATTTGTAAGCTATCGAGGCGGTCTACTGCGGTACGAACTTCAGCAAGGGCTGTGCCCTGTTCTTGCCATTTTTTCAACAACGTTGGCCAAGAATAGTAGTTACCAAGGTTGGCCATTAGGGTAATGCTTAGCGGATGATTACCCAGCTCGTGCACTAAAAATGGGTTAAGTTCAGTCACAGGCGGCGTATCTTTACCTTCCCACAGGCGCATAAAGAGTTGTAAAGCATCGACCGTATCGAGCTTATCGACGGTGATGCCTTCACCTAAAACGTGGCTTAAATCTACCCGCGAAGAGGCCAGTATTCGCTTACCGGGCAATTTACTAAAGGCTTTGAGCAGTTGCATTCCGCCATCGGCTTCGGCAAGGCTTTCTAGATTATCAAGATAATAGAGCCCATCCCTTAAATAGGGTTTAAGGCTGTTTAGGTCGGTCACGGAAGACAAGTTTTCTGGTCGCACATCTATCGCTTCCGCCAATTTACCCAGCAGCTGCTGGGTATCGGCTTCGTCGCTCACATCAATCCAAAACGCCCGCTCTTGAGGTGAGCTTGCCAGCCACTGCTTAAGCGCCGCCTTACAAATTTCGGTTTTGCCAATACCGCCGGAACCTTTAACGTGACCACATACAGAGGCCCCGGATTGATGGCTTTCTAAAAACGTTACCACGGCGTTAATTTCTGAATTACGGCCAAGAATTTTGCCATCGAGCTTATCGGCATTGGCACATTGCAAACGCACATCATTTGGGCCTTGAATCTCGCCGAATAAATAAGGCGTAAAGGGCTGGGTTGGTGTGGGAATACGGACTTCTTCGGTAATTAATTTATAAATACGATCATAACCCGAAGGAAAGCGGTGCCAGTTATCCCATTGGCGGAAAATGATAGGAATATTTTCGGCATCACCGCCATCGGGCAAAATCGGATAAAACTTAGTATTGAGTAGGTATTGGTCGTAAATATCTTGAGTAATTAACGCTGCTTCCCAAGTTGCGCCTTTGCCGCCTTTTTCTAGAATTTCTCGCTTTTCAAAAATACGTTTGTAGCGAGACGTGCACACCATTAACACAAAATCGGCGCGCTCAATGCTGTGTTGCATCCATGCCGTCCAACCCTCCTTCGGCGCGCGATTTTCATAAGGGTGATCGGTAATAACTTCAATACCCTTACCGAGCAAAAATTCCGCTAGCAACTTAACCTGTTGGCTTAAATCGCCTTCGTGAGCGTAACTGATAAAAACCCGAGGTGCGTTTGCCATACCAAATCCTTTGTTTTGCTCAACATTACTGCTAAAAACAATAATCTTGATCGAGCATATTAGATTTGGGAAAGGTTTTGAACAATTGGTATTTCTTTATAACTAAATAGTATTTATAAAAGACACTGGCTAACCTAAAAATTTCTACTTATCCAAGACGCATGGCCAATGTTAGCCACGGTCAGTAAATGAAGTTAAAACAACTCATGAATGTAATATACGATGACCATTACAATTTTGATCTCGGCGTTTTGAAGTACCTTCATCCTTTTGAAGGCGCTAAATTTCGCGACATTTTCGAAGCTATAAAACCTAGTAGTAAAATCAATATAATATCGCCCAAACAGCCAGTGGAGATGGTGGTAATTAATGAGTTTTTATCAAGTATCATGCAGCATCGAGTTAGAAATAAAAACGGAATATTAAAAGCGTTAGAGATTCCAAACATTCCTTTTTTATCTTTTAATTTTATCGATAAAAAAATTCTAACACCCATGCGCTGGGGAGTTGCTGGAACACAATTCGGATCTGAACAAGTTTTACAAAAAGGTGGGGTTTATTGGAATTTATCGGGCGGTTACCATCATGCCATGCATCAAAATATGGAAGGCTTTTGTATTTACAATGATGTAGGAATTGTTTATGACCAATTAATTAAAAACAAATTGTTATCCGCAAACGATAAAGTGCTAATTATTGACACGGATGCTCATCACGGCAATGGCAATGCTTATACGTTTATGGATAACAGTAATGTTACCATTTTAGATGTTTATAATTCCGATATTTATCCTACGTCTAAGTTTACTCGTGACCGTGTAAATATTTCTGTACCTTTAAAGTCTGGCACTCAAGGCGATCAATATTTAGAAGTCTTTAAAAAATCGCTAGAGAAAATAACCAATGAATACCGTCTTGCATACGTAATAGCCGGTACAGACACGTTAACTAGCGATAAACTCGGCAAGTTGAAATTAACAGTGCAAGATATTTGCAATCGTGAATACTTAACACTGCAAACATTAAAAAATTTAAGAATTCCCACTGTGATTCTGGGTGGTGGGGGTTATTCAAAAGAAAGCGCAAAAGCGGTTACTGAGGCCATAATTTATTGCGAGAACTTTTAGGAATATCTGATTAACTCATCCCTGATTTAATCAGAGAATAGAAATTGAAAATGCGATTTCCAATTTCTTCACAATTTCAATCACTTACCGTTCTTGAAATTGGCAACACATCCATGTGTCGCTGGAAGCTCTAAGTTAATCAGAGCTTCCTTTAATTTTTTTTGGTTGCAAATTATCGTCATAAGCTCCAACACAAAACAGCATATTTTAAATATAAAAAAGCCCGAACACTGTCGGGCTTTTTTATGGATTTATTTTAAGGATTTTATTTACAGCGAATATCTAAACCCAAACCGGTAGCTCATGCCTGCGGCGGGTAAACCCGACTGCGGTAGGTAATATTCGTCGGTGATGTTTTCGGCGCGCATAAATAGGGTCAATTGGTTATCAGTGTAGTTGCTTAGGGTTTCTGGAACCCAGTCAACACCAATGTTGTATAGGGTCGCGTCGTCGAGTTCTTGGAAGTCGCCATCGGGGTCAGGTGAGTAGCTTTTACCGCGATAGTCAGCTTCTAGGTATAAATTGCTGTTTGGCAAAAAAGCGTAGTCGAGTTTAAGTCTGCCAAGGTTTTCTGGTCGTTCAGATAACACGTCTGGCTCGTCGCTTGAGCTGACTTTGCGGCGTGCATCAGAAAGTGTTGCTTGGGCAATAATATTTAATTGCTCTGTTAGTGCCCAAGAGCTGTTTACTTCAATGCCGGTTACTTGCGAGCCTTTTAGGTTAATGCGCTGACGCAAACGACCAACGCGTTGTTGATCGATGGTGTCGTCCAGTTGTTGGTCGAATAAGGTCACCGATAAAAAGTGTGGCCCGGTAAACCAATCGAAACCAAGTTCGGTTGAGAAAACTTTTTCGGGCTCTAAATCGGGATTAATTAAAAAGCGATTTAGTGCTGTGCCAAATAATTCACGCATGGTTGGTAAGCGTGACTTTTCACCGACCGCTAAACGCAGCGTTAGTTCGTCTGTTGCCTGCCAGTTTAAGCCCGCACGTAATACCGGTTCGTCAAAGCCATCGATTCCGGGTAATTCGCCGGTATCGATATAATTAACACTGTCGATGCCTGCACCAAGTTCTAAGGTTAATTGGTTGGTAAGGTCGGTTTTGAAATCAAGGCCTGCGCTGATTAAATCTTGACTGTAGTTTTGGTCACTAACACTGTCGGCAATGGCAATGCCTAGGTCATCGAAATCGGTATCTTTTTGTTGATGTTCTGAGTGAACATAGTTACCCGATAGGTTCACCAAGGAATTATTCAAATGGTAACTGTAGATAACGCGCGCGCCGTAGGTATCGTCGTCGTCTTCTTGCACCGCGTTAAGTAATGAATAGGTATCGTCGGTGTAGCTGTTGATGGTTTGTTGGTAATTTTGCATCCATGTGGTTGCGGTAATTTCACTGTTGGCATTTATTAATGCCGAGCCACTCACAACGGCCATAAAGGTGTCGGCTTTTGGGTAACGCCAAAAACGCACGTCGTCTGCCGGACGGTCACTTTCCGGCGCAATGCCACGTTCAATATTGGAATAAATTAGCGAGGTCGATAGGTTCCACGCGCCTTGCTCGTATCCATAATGGAAAAATGCGTTGTCACGTTCGTAATCGGTATTGGTTCTTTGATCGTCGTCGCGCTGATGAAACTCTAAGTTTTCATCGCTGGATAAAGACACTCCATCACGCTCGTAATTGCCAATACCTAGAATAAAATCGTGATCGCCGCGTCGAATGGAGCCAACAACATCAACGCCGTGTTGATTTTCAGAGCCGAATTGGCCATCCACTTGGAAATTATCGGAATTTTTTAATTTGGTTTTCGGCTGAATAGAAACGGCACTCAATGCGTTTACGCCGTATTGTGGTGAAAGTGTTCCTGTTGCGGTAGCGACGCTATCGATAAGATTAGCTGGGAATAAATCGAGATCGTATCGATTATCCCAAGGAACATTAACCAAGGCACCGTTAAAAAATACGGAAAGCTGGCGTTCGCCTGCACTTCGTACATTTACGAGGGTTTCACCACGGGAATTGGTGGTGATGTTGGCCGAGGGTAAACGTGCAATTAGGTCACCACTGGTAACTGCACGAATGGAATCTACTTGATCACTGCTTAAAAAGTGCTGTGTTTCGGATGCAATTTTCCGTGCTCGATTTTGGTCGCCGGTCACCAAAACGGTTTCGATATCGCTGCTTACCGTTGTTTTAACGTTTTTACCGGTTGTTTGATTATTGATTGTTTGATTATCGGTTTTTTGAATATTGGTTTGTGCGAAAGCCATTGAGTTCGCGCACAGAATACAGGCGGCTATTAATGTCAGTTGAAACGATTTTCGGGCACAAACGGATGTAATACTCATGATAAATCCGAGATTTAAATTGTTGGAATAAATTGGATAAGTGCAACCCAAACGGATTATTCGGGTGAGAAGTCGACCAGCAGGTTCTTAGTCACAAAAGTTTGTCGCAAGAGAGAGGCCTTTTCAGGCCTCTCTTTTTACATTCCAACAGAGTTAATCACTTATGGAGTGATGGTAACAGTGATGGTGTCGCTTGCAGTTGCACCGTTGTTATCAGTGACGGTTAAGGTCACAAGTGCAGTAGTGGTAGTTCTTACACGACGCGCAGCGAAATCAACACTTGCGCTTGTTGTGTTTGTTAAACGTAGAGCACCACTGTTGGTTGTCCAAGAGTAAGAAACGATGTTGCCGTCTGGGTCGAAAGAACCAGTGCCATCGAAAGTACCACGTGAACGAGCAGCGATAGTTACGTCACCGCCAGCATCAGCAACAGGTGGTTGGTTACCTGGAGGAGGTGGTGGTGGCTCATCGCCAGTACAAGATGGGAAGCTGAAGCTACATACACGAGTGCTCCACTGGAAGTTACCAGTCAACTCAACGTATTCTTGGAAGCTCCAGAAAGTACATTGATCAACAGGGTCAACCGCAGTAGTAGAGTAATCACCCCAACGGCTTACACCAGTTTGTACACCAGTACCATCAACACAGGTGCCTTCTAGTTGAAGAGTGCCCGCAGGATCGGTAGTTTCACGACCAGTGAAACGAACTGATGGGAACAGGTTAGTTGCTGACGCAGAGTAAGCAATACCAATGTTACCAATTTGGTCGAAGGTCGCAGAACCCATCCAACGATGTACGCCGTCGCCTTGGCCTAGAGTACCGGTGTCATCAAGAGTGATGGCATCTGGGTTGTCTAGATCGAAGGTTGCCCAACGCATACCAGCGGTGTTGTTACCCGCGTTGATGGTGTGCGCCATTACACCGCGCATACCTTGGCCTGGGAAGAAGCGAGTTGAGAAACGATAAGCAGTGAAGTTATCGAGATCATCCAAGCTGCTACCAGGTGCTGGTTGCGGAACGGTGCCACTTGCAGCCCATGGCGGTACGCCTTGAGTCAACAATGGTTTGGCATCGAAGGTTGAGTTAGCTGGGTTGTTCCAATCGGTACACAATTCCCAGAACAAATAACCATCGTTATTGTTGTTGTTTAACGCAGCGCCGTATAGACCACAGCTACCCGCAGGTGCTACTGGACCGCCGTCGATGTGCGCAGGTTGAATACCATCTGGCACAGCGTTGGTGTTAATACGGAATACTACGAATGAAGCTGCTGGATCACCCGCTAACATTGCGTCACGGTCGAAGGCAACAGCGTCGATACCAGAGAAGCTTTGACCGTTAGCGAACTGACGGAAAGTTGCGTGGTAAGCGCTTTGACCAGCACCGTCACTCCAAAGACCGATTTTTGGATAGTCGTTGAAGTCGCCAGGTACGATTTCGTACGCGTAACGAGTGTAAGGACCGGCAGGGTCATTGGTTTCGGAGATTGCGAAACATTGTAAGAATGGAGCTTGGTCAACAGCGAATTGGCTGAATACCCAACGATCTGCAAGGTGATCGTAAATGGCAATTGGGTCACCACTGTTGTCAGATTCACAACGGCCACCGAAACCTGCCCAGAAGCTGTTACCTGGGAACGGACCACCAACAACGGCACCAGACTTGTCGTAGTAAGTCCATACCAAGTTAGCGTATGCCACAACAAACTCACGACCAACGTCACCAGTGATATCTGGTGGCGCAATACGACCGCCAACAACGGCTGCGTTGTCGTCGCTGCTTGGGCCAGGAACACTTACATTACCTACAGGAGCCAATGCAGTTGGAGCACTTACCATGGCGTCAACGTAGTCAGCAGGAACGGCTGCTTGTGGACGTGGTGCTAGGTCGGTATTGAATTTGTTAGGAATTTCACGGCTAGGACGTGGTGCCGCTGAAGCTGGGCGCTTCGGCATTTTTAATAATAATTCGTCTAAACGCTCGCCAGTACGATCAAACTGTACAGGTTTGCGAACCATCATCTGGAAGTCTCCAGCTTGAGTCCATTCACTCGCATTGGTAACAGGTGCTTCGGCGAAGGCTTGGCCAATCGCAGAGGCTAGCATAACGCAACCTGCTCCAATAGCGGCGAACTTGCTTCGATTCATCGATTTACGCATGTCTCGCTCCACTAAGTTGTAAAAAATAAAGCTTTTCTGAGCTTTTGGAATTGTCTAAATAACTTCAGCCCACTCAACTCAATTAATTTTAATTGCGCGTAAGTATTTGCTAAAAATCACTGACGAAAATTAAGCGTCAGTTTTTATTGTCGCGAATGGCTGAAATATTCAGTATTGCTATTGCCGAACCAGAGGGTAAAAAATATTCGACAATAGAGGACCTCGCTATTTTGCAATAGCGACCTTGGCTCATGAGATTAATTTAGGAGTTAAACTCAAAATTAATCTCGCGAACCGAAGTTTTAGCGTGGGTAGTGCTAAATTCTATTTCTTTAAATACGATGCTACAGCTTGCTTAGCATCGCGATGTGCTGAATCTGATAGTTCGAAGTCAGCAAGAATTTTATGTGCAGCATCGGCATCAACGGTATCCATTGCTTTAATGGTTTGTTTAACAATTGAGGGCGAATTGCTGTTTAAGTATTTTTCGATAACGTGCAGGTCTTTCGATTTGCTACCGGCTGGGAACGACTCTAATGCTTTAACAATTAAACCGGGTTCATAGCTGGCTAAATTAACCTGTTCAGATTTTTGACCTAACAGCTTTTTAGAATATTTCGCTAATCTTTTATCGTTGGTTGCTTCTATTTTTTGTAAGGCAGTAAACAACATAATATCGAGTTCGTCACTTCGATCAGATTTTTCCAATTCTTTTAGCAAGATGTTCGCTTGCTTTTCTGAAATAACTGAATGTAAATCATCTCGCAACATCAACTCAGGCAGCAATAACCGCTGAGTTCTAATATCTGTGGCGGTTTTAATCGCGCTTACCAATAGCTCGCTGTTTTTCTTCTGAAAAGCTGTAAGAGCGTCGTCATCTTTAACCGTTAGGATTTCTTTTTGTAAACCAAATAACTCAACAACTTTTGGATTAACATCAAAAGCAGCGTTGGTGCTTAGACCACGAATATCGAGGACTCTTGGGCCATTTGGATCTTCAATGTATTCATCGCGCAGGGTTGGATGTTTCTTTAAAAAAGAAAAGGTAACTAATTTGGTTTCACCAACGCTCAAGGCACCAAAGGTGTCATCTGAGAATTTCAACGTTAGGCTTTTGCCTTCTTCAAAATCACCCAAAATAACGTCTTTAACTTTTACCGTTACTTCGTCGTCTGCCTGACTCTCAACCTCAACCAAGGCAGTTGTATTTACTGCTTTGGCAAGATCGGTAAAGGTTGGCCCCCAAGGCTTAGCTGCATTTGCTAGGTTAGATAAAAAAATCATTAACAACCCTAATGTCGTAACGAAAAACTTAAGGTTATGAGATTGTCTATTCATACGGTTATTTCACCTAAATTAAAAATGCCGCTAAATTTTGAGCCTTTAGCCACTGACGGTAACAATAATAAGAATCAATAATTCGCCAATTAATAATCAATTCTGACTAATATTACGAATTAACAATAAAGTCTTAACAACAAGCACTCAACGAATGAGGATATTCCCGCCTCAAATATATTTAAATATTTCGACAGTGCATATTCATACTTTTTTAGGTTGATTACAGAAGTAATATTTCTATTGAATTAAAAGTATGTTTCGTATCGGTCATTAATACTCTGATAAAACAATAGTTTTTTAATTTTCTAACCTTTTTGATAAGTTTTTTATAAGCAACTTCAAAAACTCACACCTGTAATTATTATCAGGTTACTGTTTTTTTGATTTGTTTATCGTTTCAGTCAAAAAATCAGAGCTAGATCATTTATTCATTCTTACCGAAAACTTTTAACTTTTCTGTTAACCGATAGAAATTCACCTCCGCAAGTCATAATAATTTCTTAACTTATCAACCAAGAATCATTTGTTATTAATACATCTATATTGATTGAATAAAAAAGCATTAATACAAAATTTTTAAGGGCGAAAAAAAACCGCAGCTCTTAAATAGAACTGCGGTTTAATTATCGGTAATTAAACAGTTGCGATATTAACGGTTTATAAGAACGCTGGAATCCCTGGAATTTGGCCTATACCCGCTAAAATGCCGGTTAACAATACAAATACAATGGTTGGAATGACCCAACGATGCATATGACCCATTTCTTGACCACGTTCTTTGTCGCCAATTAATCCTAGGTTATCAAGCAGCATGGTCAACGACCAACCGAAGGCTGGATTTACCAACGTAGAGGAGAAAATAACAACGGCTGCGGATTGTGAGGTTTTACCTTCACGAGTCATTTGCATGCCCGCCTCTAGCAAAGGCACGAACACACCCACAAGCAAAGCAACACTCAATACCGGACGCCAGACAGCCAAATCCATTGGGTAACCCCAAAGTGCTGCAATCACACAGAATAAACCCGTAAGCACGGCACCGGCTGGAATTGGTCGTTTAGCGATTGCCGCCGGAATCATGTAAGTGCCCCAAGACGAGGTTAGATTACCACCACCTAACGCGGTACCAACAACTTGGCGTGCACCAGCGACAATCATGGTGTCATCGATGTTCATCAATACTTTTTCAGAACGTTTTGGGTAGTTTAATTCTTGGAAAACTTTGTGCCCTAAGAAGTCTGGTGACCACATGGCTACGGCCAATACCGCAAACGGCGCAACCGCTAAAAAGTTCTGAAAATCTGGTAAGCCCAATTGCCAACCGGTATTTTCACCCCACCAATACGCTGGGCTCAAGTTAGGAATGCCTGGTTCGGTTTTAAATTCAAAGGGAGCGCCAAGAGCAAAAGCGATAATTGCCGCAAGCAACGCACCCAATGGGATTGCCAACCAACGTAAGCGAACATGTTCTAAATAGGCGTACATTAAAATTGTGGCAAATACGATCACAAAGGCGATATAGGCTTTATCAAAGCCTCCGGCCCAAGTATAAAGGGCCTTAACCTGCCCGGTTATTCCCACAAATCCGAGATAGAGCAATAAACCGCCGCAAACACCTTTACTGGTGAGTTTGGCCAGCAAACTTCCCCCCTTTGAGACGCCAAGCATAAATCCGAGCACACCGACCATAATGCCGAATGCCATTGGGTGTCCGCCAGCGGCGACAATCAATGGAATTAAAGGTATTAACGGCCCGTGAGTACCTGCAAGGTTGGCGGTGGGATTAAAAAATCCGTTAATTAAAATTACAAACAAAACCGCTGCGATAAGCATTTCAAATCGCGCGTTTTCAATCACAAATGCGTTGTCTAAACCCAATGGAATAGCAAATGCACCCGCTACTGCGGCAACCATTACGATTTTACCGATTGTCGCTGCAATTGCAGGCACAAGATCTTCGAATTCAAATCGGTAGTCTTTAAACGGTAAATTTGGTCGCCAACGCTTTGGCGCCATGATGGTTAATTCATGCTCAAGATATTCTTCACGGGTCGCAAATTCACTCTGCGGCTTATGAAGTGCTTCGTAACTACTACGGGGATTTCCACCATCCATAATTTACTGCCTCTTGGATCGGTCACCGAGCGAACTCAGAACAGAAAAATTGCTTTTGGCTCTCTGTTGCCAGTGATCCGTTCTAATCTAATTATCGGTTATGGGACATTTCCCAGTCGCACAGAGCAAGGGAGTGATCGAATACAACATCGAGACGTTGTTTGAGATTCACAGAAATTTCAAAAATTTGAAAACAGCATCTGTATAACTAAAAGGGGAAATATGACGAGATTTAAGATCATATAAGAAATACAGAAATCTCGATTTAGAAGAAAAACTCAACGCGGATTTTCAGGATTATTATGCGTTTTGTTTAGCGCCGGTGACGCCGTTCTTCAGGGACTTGAGCACACTGTAATTATTAGCTCGAGTACTCTGCTCATCCTAAGCACGCCCCGTTAGGTTTATGAATAACCCTAACGATCTTAATCAGACTCAAGATCCGCATCTTTATAATTAATCACGGCGAAATTAGCTACCGCTACTTTAGTCGCAACATTTAAATTCCCAGGAGCTGTGGTTAAAAAAACACTGAAACTAGCAAGTCATGGCGGCGTTTAACAAAACGAATAGATTTGAACAGAGATAGGCCACTAGTAATAGAACCAGAGCCACAGAGATAGATGATTCGACATTCTTGAGAAAAGCTCTCTACAGCCAATTCCAATAACATCGAAACGCTCGAAAGACTCTTTTAAGGATTCTAGAGCGATCGCATTAACGCTGGGCTAGCCAAAAATAGCTAACTATTCTGAGTAATCTTCAATCATCTAACTAGTATTGGGT
>CALMJT010000084.1 GCA_937864365.1 uncultured Alteromonadales bacterium
TTTTATTTACAGACGAGATATTATGGCAGATCTCGGAGGTTAATCAGAGGTTCCTTAAGTTTGCTCCGCTCGAACAAGAATGCTTTCTATGGGAATCTCTGATTAACTCATTCATGATTGAATCGAGTGGAGAAATTGAAAATGCGATTTCAAGTTTCTTGCCAATATTAATTGCTTACACTTCTTGAGGTTGGCTACACATTCTTTTTTCAATGGAAACTCTAGGTTAATCAGAATTTCCTGTATTCATTTATCTATTTTGGTGCTGTGATTGTTGCCATTGTGTGCCCAGGTTTTAGCTCGTAATTTTACATGTTTGATATTGAGTTCGAGCGTAAGGTGTAATCAGTGCTAATCGGTTTTGATGACAATAGCAATAAATTAAAGAGTGTTTTTTTAATCTGAATCTATTCCATTGATGCAGTGGGCTTTTAGCTATACGGATTGTCTATGATAAATTGCGAATTAAGAAATTAAGAAGGAAGTTTGTAGAAGTTAGACAAGCTTCGCGAGCCTATCGACGAAGCTTTTAACTGTCACGAAAGCGAAGGTTTGATATTGAAGAATTTTTGCGAAACTAAAAAGAAATTTATTAATCTTTTTTAGGCCTTATTGAACCTCTTGCATTTTCTGCCAGAGCTTCTTGGTAAGCGTCATCTCCAATTCTTTTTCGTCCATCTTCCGTTTCGAACTCTTGCGCTAGCATCTCAAACTGAAGCTCTGCCAAATCAATCTCATCGTTGTTAAAATCGTCATCTTTAGCGTTTGTCATATTGTTCACACAATTTCAGAAAATTAGGAAATTTTAACAAAATAAAGGAGCTTAATATCCACCTTTTGGTAATCTACTATGCCCTGGCCGGGTCCTAGGTCGTGGTGTTTTTTCGTAAGCATCGTATCGGTAATCAAAAAAAACATCGTCAAATTAGCCTTTTAAATACCTAATGATTTTATCGGTGTATTCACATTCTTTGGACGCTCTTTCTATGTTTGCTTGATTATACCGCAAGTTTTGCATCAGCTCTCTAAATAACGACGTACTAAACTACAATCAGAATGATACTTGCGCATAAAAAAAGTAAATAACATCAAGTTTGATGGTCATCTTGAGCCTGTCTGATGCTAAGGTTTTCAATCCCTAAGTGAGATCAGCGAGTGCATTGTATCTGGCCAAAAAACGAATAAAACGCCAATTAAGGCTTAAGCCGCAAAGTGGTTACTCCTATTCCAATTTATTCTAATTAAATAGTGGTGTTTGACGCCAAACCCCGCAATTAAAGCAGGCTTAATGAGGAGGCGCTGTAACAGAAATTTAATTATTCTTCATGAATACTTTGGCGTTTTTAGGAGTTTATATTGTGGATTTTGATTTGTTTTTAAAATTTAATAGAAAAAATGTACAAGACCGACAAGTTGATACACTTATTGGTATTAGCAAAGGGCTGGTTGCAGACGGAAAGTTAAATCAACAAGAAGTCGAATTTCTGCAAACATGGCTAACACAAAGTCAATCTCAAAACGAAAATCCAATAATTATAAATCTTCTTGATAAGGTGAATCAGATTCTTGAGGATGGAGTAGTTGATAAAGAGGAGAGCGATGAATTATTTAAAATATTAAAATCTTTTTCTGGAGAGAATGCAGTTGTTGGTGAGGTTGCAAAAACCACTAATTTACCTTTAAACATTCCAGAACCAAAAATTATTTTTAGAAATAATAATTTTCTATTTACGGGTACTTGTGCTTTTGGAACGAGAAAAATTTGCCAAGAAGAAATTGAGCGCCTGGGTGGGGTTAATGCAAACAGTGTTACTAAACAGTTAAATTACTTAATCCTTGGAACCTATGTAACAGACTCATGGGTGCATGAAACCTTTGGGCGAAAAATTGAAAAGGCCGTGGAATATCGAGATTCGGGTGTACCTCTTGTTATTGTTACTGAAGCACACTGGTTAAAAGAAGCAGGTCTTAGTTGAGTTTAAATATGTTGTGTTCAGTTAAGCGTATTTTAGAGTTTCCAGAATATGGATTAGGGAGGGTTTTTGCTTTACTTATTCAAGCATTAATTATTATTTCGTTAATCACGTTTTCTGTTGATACTTTGCCGGATCTTTCTGCGTCTACGAAGTCGATTTTACAGCGAATCGAACTGATGACAGTTATTATCTTCACAATAGAATATCTTTTAAGACTGATAACTGCTGAGCGAAAACTACGATTTGTTTTTAGTTTTTATGGTTTGATTGATCTACTTGCCATCGTGCCGTTTTACCTTCCCACAGGTTTAGATTTAAGAGCTGTTCGAATTTTTAGACTGTTTCGACTAATTCGTATACTAAAACTACTGCGTTACAACCAAGCCGTGAATCACTTTTCAGTTGCGTTAAAGTCCATCAAAGAAGAACTGATTTTATTTGGGATTGTTGCGGCAATAATGCTGTACCTGTCTGCGGTAGGCATTTATTACTTTGAGCATGAAGCACAACCGGAAGCCTTCCAGTCGGTATTTCATAGCCTGTGGTGGGCTGTAACCACGCTCACAACTGTGGGTTATGGCGATATGTATCCAATCACATTGGGCGGTAGAGTATTCACTTTTTTTGTATTAATGATTGGACTTGGACTAGTTGCAGTTCCTACGGGTTTGTTAGCTTCGGCGATGACTAGAGAAAGGCAATCTTAAAAACTGGTCTAAGATATTTTTTGAACGAGGAAAAAAATAGCGTTAAACATTATTTATATAAAATCATCATAAACAATTAGACACTCACTGCTAACCCAGACATTGGATTGAATAATGATGAAAAAACGTGATTACGATTACGCTCAGAAGGTTATCACTGTTGATCAATTGAAAAGCTGGCCAAGTGAATTTTTCGGGGAGGTGAACGACACTGCCAATGAGGTAGTAGCCGTTAATGAGAAAGAAAAAACGGCTTTTTATATGGTTCCGGTTGATTTGTTTGAAGACATGGTCGATCTGTGTGAATACGCTCAGAGAAGCACTTTAGTGATGAAATCTGAAGTGGTAAACATGCCGGGCGACGCTATGGATATGAACGCGCTCTCTGACAGAATTGCTAAGTCTTTAAAAAATATAACTGCAAATGACAAGGATGACTTTGAGGAATGGACCTAAAAAAGAAGTTAGTTATTAACATCAAAGACAAGTCTCTTTCAGATATTTATGAATACGAATCCGTAAAAAATAAGATAACTAAACAACGCAATATTGATGATACTCATTTAGAAAAAACTTTTAAGAAGCTGATTCAATCACTTAAAAACGGAAAGGATTCTGAGTTGTGGTAAAAATATTTGTCCACTCTAAATTACGCAACGCTATGGATAAAGACAAATTAGCGTTTTTAGTTGAAAGCTTTAGAAACTATAAAGAAGGTAAAACGCTGCCCTCAATTTTTTTTTGTACGCGATGCACCTTGCAATCACACACATAATCGACAATATGTTGAGCTTCAACACATTCATTTTCACGGAAGTGGTTTTCCTTTAAAAATGGTGCGGTTCAGTCGAACTCGTAAAGTTATGCTCGTATATTGCCCCGGCTTTTTTAACGCAAAACATTTCTTCTTGTCGCAATTATTAATCACTGGAACCACAATCAACCCGAAGTTATTGAAGGTACAGACCCAGACAAAAATATAATGGACAAATTAGAAGAAATTGCAGAGGGATTTAGACAGAAGTTTTGAGTGAGCCTATCGCTTGCTTAAAGATTTGTTGTGTAGTGAGCGTTGAATCTGGACTGTTAAGACCTTCGTCAGTATATCGAAACTATACAACCATACACCGGATGAGGTTTTGTCGCTTAAATTGCCATCAAAGAAGGGCGTTTAGAGTAAACAGGCTTGTAAATCTGGAGTAGTGAACGTAAGTCATTGATTTTATTGGTGGAGCCTAGCGGGATCGAACCGCTGACCTCAACACTGCCAGTGAAGAATTATCATGTTATAAATTAATAACTTAACCTCTAATTACTCTTAATAAGGTGCCTATAGGGCACCTTATAAATCAATGACTTACGACGCATTAAGAGTAGTTTTTTTTGGCGCTTTATTTAACATTCCCGCCGCCATTGCAACATCAAATATTACGCGCTCTTGTTCGTTTAACACGGCGTAAAATTCGGTTACGGTGAGTATTTTTTCTTGCTCGTTTTCTTGCACTATTACGTTTACCAAGCCCGTTAACCAATTGACGCGAGCGCCAACCAAGCGTACCAACATTATTACCTCAAACTAATTTTTGACCACTTATTCAAAAATATCCTAATGCGAATAAAAAGCTTAGGCAATGTGTCGAATTTCGACGTTGAATATTGATATCAAATGCACATTTTATAGTCTGTTTGTTGATTTATGTGCCATACTTGCGTCTAAGACCGATTGGTCGATAACTTTTGATTGTAAGTTCATTCTTTTTATAGAAGTTAATCGTCTTAAAATCCATGGAAAACGTCAGCCCTACTGACAGAATTGCATGGCTGCGCAGTTGCATTGGTATGGCTCAAAAAGAGTTTGCTGAACACTGTGGGCTAACACTTGAAACCTATCGCCGTATTGAACGCGGCCAAGCACTTCGAGATTTTCAAATACTACAAATCGCTAATAAGTTAAATATAGATGCCGCCTGGCTGTTAACCGGCGATTTACGTTACCTAATATTACAACCATTGCATAAAGTTGATGCAGCATTGGTTGCGCCCAATATTAATAGTAACGAATTCAAAAAAATGTTTTTTAACTTGTACCCGCATTTATTTTCTTAATGGTGTACTTGAGTAGAACTATTTAAAGCTTTAAATGGGGCAAATATGTGAGCATCCAACGTGGCACGTTGCTGGAAACATTATGGATCATTCCGTTTCTATACCCTGCAACCCAGCGATAATGTTCGCTGTTGTCATAAATGTGGGCACTCTCAAATATTTTTATGAAAGATTTAATATTCTCTAGAGAGCGATAATACCGACGCTGAAGATCGGCGGAAGGAATATCGTGGCCACCCAAACGAACCCTTTCAGACACTCTCGTGCTGCTTAGTGCTGGACTTTCGAGGCCGATATAAATAAAAGTAGTTCGAAAACCAGCTTCTTTGGCTTTTATTGCATACTTGAGGTAAGTTGAGCCTGAGATAGTTGATTCGACGAGAAATGACGACCTATTTTCAATATACTCTCTCACCGATTTAATAGAGAGTTTACCGGCAGCTACTTGCGCTTGCTCAACTGTACCAAAAGAACCTGTAATTCCTTTTGCAATTTCGTCAGGATCGATTACCTCAACCTCTGGAAATCTTTTTCTGATTGAGAATGTTAAGGTTGATTTACCACCACCATTTGGTCCTGCAACGAGAAAAAATTGTGGTCTTGCCATGGTGCAAACTATTATTTAGTTAATGAATTTGGACGAATAGAACCACGTGCTTTTGCAGCTAAAGCCTCTTTATACGCCTCATCGCCAATTCTTTTTCGACCCTCTTCGGTTTCAAGTTCTTTGAATAGTTGGTCAAATTGTTGCTCTGAAATACTAGATGGAGATTTTTTTTCTGTTAAGTTAACTGGTTTTTTTGTCATATTCAGCGCCTCATCCAGAGATGTATACTTGCGTAATAGCGTAAAGCTGACCAATTGTAACACCTACGTTTGTAACATAGTAAGCCCTTACGTAATTTAGCCAGCCATGGCGAGTCGATATGAGCGAAGAAAAGAATCAAGAAGAAGATGAGAAGTTAAAAAAGCTTCGCGAAATTATCGATGAAGCGTTCAACAGTGGTGAACCTGAAGATTTTGATATTGAAGAATTTTTGAAGGAGCAACAGTAAAAGCGGGCAATGCCCGCTTTTTTATTAATAATCCATTATGCTTTCGCCGGGTCTTCGGCCATGGCGTTTCTCGTAGGTATCGTAACGCGCATCAAAAAAATCATCGTCGAGTTGGCTTTTTAAATAGTTAATTGTTCTATCGGTGTATTCATATTCGGCGGCAGCTCTTTCTATGTTGGTTTGATTTTGGCGAATACGTTGCACCAACCCTCTAATAACCGCAAAGTCGATGACCACTACCGGTGTTTTTACTTCGAGTTCTTTGGCCATGGATTGCATGGCTGAATTAAGTATACGAATTCGCGCAGCTTCTTCTTTTTGCATTTGTTCGTATATTAAATCTTGTTTTTTGCGGTACTCTAAATACCTTTCGTGCTCATTAAGCTCTTTTGGCGCCGGTAAACTTTGGGCTTTATGCAGCTCTTGTTCTAGGCGATTAAATTCATTGATGTAGGCTTCTTTAAAGGTAGCGGCTTTTTTACCGGTAAAGCCCATGGCCAAAAACATAAAGCCATCGCGAGTAATTTGATACTCAGTATACTCATTTCCATTGTGTTCAAATTTAACCAGCGAAAAGTTGCTGGTTCGAAATTCTTCAGAACAATCGAGCTTTTCAATTTTTTGAGTTACGTGTTGATGCTGTTTGCCGAAGTAAGTCGCTACTGCACGAGAAGTGGTTACAGGTTTGCCATCTAGGATACTAATATCTGGCACTGCCAAAGTTAACTGAGACATGATTGATCCTTCTGATTAATATTAGCACCTCGCCACCCAAGGCCAATTGGGTGAGCGAGACCGAGCGGGTTGGCCTACCGGTCAGAAGATCCGGCCGCTCAAAGAGCGCCCACTCAGCCCGCTCATAACAACAGGCGGAGCTAATCCCAGACACAAAAAAACCGCACAGACGGCGGTATATGTCTGCTTCTGATTTCAGGAGGCCAATCCTGACACCGGATTTTGCCGGTGCATAGTTAGAAAACCACAAAATTTGTAATTCGTCAATATTGACTTATAACATGGTCAAAAAAACACACCTATGGCTAATCCCTTTTAGAGCTTTGCATCTTCTAGCTTCACATTATCAGGCGTATATTTTTCGTAATAGTGTGTCCTAGTAGCATTAACGTTCATTGCAGTGCAGTCTGTAATTTCATATCTAAATAGAAAGTTTCCTTTACTATCATATTCTTTAAATGTAATTAGATCGCAATCTTGTCCATGGCTTTGATCGCGTTTATGGTTTGCATGTATCAGATAATTTCCCGCTTTGATACCCAAAAGCTCTTGATAGTTGTCACATTCTTTTTGCTTCCAGTCTTCTTGCTTTTCCATTGTTTTGACTCCTTAATTATCTATTTTTAAAGTTGTGCATTATTAAAATTACGAATTACTTTGTATTTTATATACTGATTATTGGCTTCGATAATCTCAATGCTTGCTCCTTTGTAACCAATGGTTTTAGATTCTGAAAGGTCGTATTCAACATTATTATTAAACGCTGGGCGGGCAAGGCTATTTGAGAATTCGCGATAGCCTATATTAATTTTATTACCAACCGTGCCGTTATAAATAAGCGTTTGTTGAAAAGAATCAGCGGATAAAATTGGTTTTTTACGACGCTCAAATGCACCAGAATTTACGCACGTTAGTGCACTCGCGGTATCGATAATACAAATTTTGTTGCTATTTTTGTACACGATAACAGCCTGCCATTTACCGCCAAAAAACGAGTTCACTACATCGCCAGAGTCATCACCGCCAGACGGCAAATAGGTTTCTGTTTTTTTATCTTCTCCGCGCTTTAAATAATAACCCGGCAAAATATCATAGTAAGGAACATCGATCTTGCTCGATACGTAGATAGCATCGTGCTCAGCGTAAATTCCTTGGCGCAACAATACATCACCAACGTAGGCGGTATTTATCGAATCTAATGGTGGCTCGCTCACCTGTGTTGTTTGCGGTGTGTAATTAAAGTCTGGCGTGGCACAGGCGGTTAACAGCACAGCTATAAGTGATAAAAAGATAGCTTTCACGTAGTTTTCCTTATATGTATATATGTCTTGTAAGAATGAACCGGATTTTATCGAATTGGAAAATTAAACCGATCAGTTAGGATGATAGTTGCGCCAAACCTGTTATTTATACAGAGGGATCGAAAGCAGTTTTTAGACACTATGTACTAAATTGACTAAGAGAGCGCTTTGAAAAATGAATAAGAATGAAGAGAAACAAACCTTAAGTTTTGAAAACCTATGGGATATGTACGAATCGTTTAGGGATGAAAAAAATAAATTATCAGATTTTGCGTTAAATTTTGCTACAAGAACTACCACCTTGTTTTTAAGTGTTCCCTCTTTTTTAAGGGTTTTTGTTTTTTTAGGTGGCGTTAAGGTTTTATTTGACCTTTATAAAGATGAGCCTCTTAAATTCTTTGATAGCATCAACTTCTTAAATTTATCCATTATTCCTTTAGCTCTTCTTTTGGCATATTTATGGCCAAAGTTAGAAAATCAACTAAATTATCTTCAGTCTAAAATAGAAACCTGTAACACCAAAAAAAATAAATTATTTATTTTTTTAGCGGAGAGATATCCCCACGAATTTGAATTAATACGAGAAGAAGAAAGCACTTCGACTGTAAATAACCATTTTATTTCTGTTGCAAAGGCGTTCAGGTATTATTTGATTATTCTTCTGATGGTAGTGGGAATGGTTGAAATTTTTGCATTTTTGTATCTTAAAGGATTTATTTGAAAGCTTAGTTTCGAAATATTTATTTTGAGTGACTATATATGAGTAAAATTGAGTGGACTGAACAAACGTGGAACCCTGTAACGGGTTGCACAAAAGTATCGCCAGGTTGCAAACATTGTTATGCAGAAACGATGGCAAAGCGTTTAAAAGCCATGGGAGCACCCGGTTACGATAATGGTTTTGAATTAAGCTTGTTACCCGAGCGTTTAAAGCAACCGTTACAACGTCGTAAACCGACGATGTATTTTGTGAATTCTATGAGCGACCTTTTTCAAGAAGGTGTACCTGATTTGTTTATTGATCAGGTTATGACCACAATTAAAGCAACACCGCATCATACGTATCAAATTTTAACCAAACGCAGCGCTAATATGCGCCGGTATTTTGAGACGCGAGAAGTACCGGTTAATGCTTGGCTGGGCGTTTCGGTAGAAGACCAAAAGTACGGTAAACCTAGAATTCCCGATTTGGCCGCTATAAACGCACGTACACGCTTTTTGTCGATTGAACCTTTGTTAGAAGACTTGGGTAGCATTCCGCTTGATGGCATTCACTGGGTTATTGTTGGCGGCGAATCGGGCATAGGTGCGCGACCTATGCAAGAGTCTTGGGCGCTGAACATACGCAACCAGTGCTTGAATGCAGGTGTCGATTTCTTCTTTAAACAATGGGGCGCTTGGGGCGCAGACGGTATTCATAGAAACAAAAAGGCAAATGGCCGAGTGCTTGATGGCAAAGTATGGGATGAGATACCGGCGATAGCGGTGTGATATTTTTGGGATTAACGGATGATCTTTTTATAATCCATTTTTTGCCCAAGCACACGTACGATTCTTATATCACCGTTGGCAAGCACCTTAAAAAAGATGATTTCATTGCCGGTTAGGATACTTCTAAGACCGGCTCTTAGGTCACTTCTGTCCAGTCCGTGGAGTTCGCTGTTGGCGAGTTTTTGAAGCGTGGATTCAATTTTATCTTTGTAGGAACTTGCTTGATGGAATCCAAATTCTTGAATTCCCCTTACTAATATTTTTTGCAGATCTGTTGCAGCACGTTTTGGAATAGACGTAGTTACCAGCCATTCTGTCCGGCTTCCTTCACCGCTTGCTCAAAGATTTGTTGTGTAGTAAGGGTTGAATCTGGACTGTTAAGACCTTCATCTATTAAAGCAAGCAGACGTTTGCGCTTGCTGGCGGGCGTCTCTTGACTGAATAGATCCATGGCTTTGTGTAGCACTTCGTTAGAGTCTCTAAACGCGCCAGACTGCACCAGCTCATCAATAATGGCTTGCTCTTCTTTGGTTGGTAAGAAAGCGATTTGTTTAGACATGCAAAACCTATGGCTGTTAAGTGAATTCCAGAACCTTATAGGCAGTATAATTTACACCCAATAGAATTGGAATCAACGCTTTCCACCCATCCCCATCACTCTCACCCATCATAAACCCCAGCATCTATTACGCAGGTTATATTGCTTTGCCAGTAGGGCGAGGCTATCCAGCTGCCACCACCTATGTTTTGTGAATAGAGAACAGAGCTTTCGGCGATAAGTTGGTTGCCGTTTTTACGTATGCCACCGGCGGCAAAGTCTAGGGTGTCGCCGCCTTCGAATTGTGGGCGATCTATGGCGCGGTATACGCCTGCAAAGAAGGGTGTGGTGCTAATGGCTATTTTTTTGTTTTGCGCTTGTGCTGGTAGGTTTACGGTAGCACCGCCCAGTGCCCATTCGCTGGTAATGATACCGCCACCAGTGCTGGTGAATACGTCTGACGAGCGATTGATTTGAATAGCTGCTAGGGCAACCAAAGGGCGGCTGGCTGAGCTAAACGCAAAGCCGCCTTGGGCGTTGTAAATGTTTATGCCCCAACCGCTGTTGGTACCGGTACCGGCTAAAAATACGTAAGCTTCGATATTAATACCCGCACGACCCCAAAAGCCTACCCGCCATTGACCATTTGCGTAAAACAAATTTGCCAACACATACAAATTGCCCGCTTGCGTGCTGTTTTGCGGTACGTAGTAAATAACTGGCGGTGTGTTTTGGTTGGTTACACCGGTGGCAAGGTTTACCACGGTGGCGTTGTCAGAAATATTGCCGGTGATTTTGCGCTGAAAATTCAGCATGTTAACACTGGTGCCAATCAGGGTTTTACCGGCGTTGTTTTTAAATTCTATTCCGTGGGTCATTGTTGTGGGTTATCGGCCATACACGTTGATGGTTGCGCGTTCGTAGTTAAAGGCATTGTTGGCGCGGTTACCTAGGCCGTAGTAATCGGCCAACCATTGCCAGGTTAGTGTTTTGTTGGTTTGGTTTAGGGTTAGTTGGCAAATTCCCGAACCACCAGACGCCAACAAGCTGCCCGTATTAAAGGCGATTAGCTCGGCGGCGAGAGTTAGATCATTTGGCATGGTTGAATAGCTGCGTGAGCCATTGCCGTTTACCCGCTGCACGTCGAAGGTATCGATTAACACCCACGCAACAGATTCGCTAGACAGCGTTAAACGCCCATTGGCATCGTATATTTCAAATCCAAAACTCATGTGATTACGCCAAGTTACCGATTTTTACGCGCAGCGTGTTGGCGTTATCAAAGACGCGTATTTGATCGTTGGTAATTTCTAGACGGGCGCCGATTGTGGCACTGCGAATATCGAGCTGGCCTTTAAATACCAGTTGATTACTGGAGCTGTTTAGGTAAAACAAGCCGTTGGCATCGGTTACTGCGCTGCCGGTGCCAATCCAGATGGGATAATTACCGCTAGACGAGATTCGCACCCGTAAATCCGTACCACTGGTTGTTTGTACAGTACCTGCGGTAATTAAGCCAATATTTGAAGTTAGCGCCGACAGTTCGCTAATGAACATTTTATCGGCAGTAATGGTATTGGCGCGTAAATGGCCGCCTTCTAGCGTTAAAAATTGTACGTGGCCACCGGTGATTTGCTGGCTAACAATGTGTTGCGAGTAGATTAAATTGGCGGTTAGGTGCGGCGTTAATATTGCGCCATCGCTAATGTCAGTTGAGCGCACCGGAAATTTCGCCACAATGCCGGCCAATTCTTCTTGAATAGGCGTAAGGTCTACAACAACCGGCGTTACGGTGTATTGGCCAGAAACATTCAATTCGCTATCACCCCAAACATCTACGGCGGCAACGCGCACGTAATAGGTTTGGCCTTCTTCTAGCGGTACGCCAATTACTGGGTCACGGCTGCGATTCACAACCAAGTTGGCGTTGTTTGGGGTAAAGCCATCAACCGTGCTTACCCAAACAGAAATGCCGGTAATGTCGGTATCGGCTGGCTGATCAAACCTTACCAAGGCTTGGCCGGTTAGGCCCTCAACCACTAAATTATTGAGTTGCGCCGGTGGCGGGTTAAATACAGCGAGCGTGGCGGCGGCTTGGCTAACTCTGCCTTCGCCATCGATGGCGAAGACTTCTACGGTGAAGCGACGGCCCACACCAAAATCTTGCGCGGTGTTGCCGTGAATTTCAAACGTATTGCCTTGCACGTTATTTTGCGCAAATTTTTGCACGCCATTTACGGATAACACCACGCGATGATTGACCGTGAACGATTCCCACTGCACGCGTAAAAACGGCCCCGCGAACGGCTCACTTAATTGCAAGTTGGTTGGCGCTGGCGGCGGTAAACTTAGCGAATCAGAGATATCTACAATTACTTGGGCGAAGTTGCCACGAAAAATGTTTTGGCCCGCTACGCGATAAATATAAATATCGTCGTTTACCAATTCTGGATTCGGCCGCGCGGTGTATTCTGGCTGTGTGGTGTAGCCTAAACCCAAGTCGTTAAAAGTATTTCCGCCATCAGTTGAGACCTGAATAATATAGCGATCGGCATTGCGGCCTTGCCAATTTAAATGCACCACGGGAGACTCTTCGGTACCGGTCACCACGGCGGTTAATGATTCCACCACGGGCGCGACTATGTTGACGTCGGGTACTTGGTTAATGGGTGGCACTTGCAGGCCATCGGCGGCAATGTAAACGTCTTGGTCATCCACAAAGCCTTGCAGGCGATAACGATTGCCTTGTTGTGGCGTTATGCGCTCTACCTTTACGCGGTAAATAAATTCTACGCCTTCACCGAGTGCGAACATGGGGCGGCGAATATTGCGATCGCCTCGCCATTCCATGGCGGTTTGGTCGAGCAATTGCGGATTGGTTAAACGCACGCGATTGCGCGCGGTTTTAACGACGGGAATTAATTCGCCGGGCGTGCCATCGGTATTGCGAATTACAATAAATGGGTTGGTTAAATCGGGAATGTTTTCGGTAAGGGTAAGCTCATCAACACCATTCCAACTGATTACGTCGCCACTGATCTGATCAGGCCCCTGAGCGCTAAACATGTAATGCGATACCGCAACTACATCGTGATAAAACGGAATTATTCCAGACAGGCCAGTTTCGAACGTAATGGTTTCGCGGCGGTATTGGTTAACGGCAACAATATAAATACCGTATAAATAGGCCTGTTCGCGACTGGTAATGCCAAAGGCATCAATGCGGCTTGGGTTAAGTGCTTGGCTGCCGGGTAGGGCACACAAAACTTCTTGCTGAATGTAATTATGGTCGCGGTCAAAGTAGCGAATAATTACGGCGTCGGCGGTTTGGTCTTCAATAATGCTGTGATTTATTTTTAATGAATTACGCACAATGTTGCGCTGGGTAAACATGGCGGTGGGTTGCGGGTTGTAACCGTCGTAAACCATAGTGTACACACCGGCGCGATCTACCGGCGAGGCTCTGCAACAAGCGGCGATTTTGGTGAGCGCATCCCACACGGTGCCTTGGGTATCAAACACGCCGTTAAATTCAAAACCTTGTTCGTCGCAAAATAATGCGAATTCGTAAAGTTGATTTAAATCGATGTAGGCATCACTGCGCTTACCACCGTATTGCGATCGCGCGACGTCGATAAACGCCCATACCGGATTATTGGTGAGCACGTTTTCGGTGTAGCCATTTTGCGGGTGCCAGGTGGCAATACGAGCATTAACCACCACATTAAATTTAGACAGCGCATTGTTGCCAAGCTGCTCACTGGCGCGAATTTTTACAGCAAGACGCGTGGTATTGGTGGGTGGGTTGCCATCAACTAAAAAGCCTTTTAATTGGGACCACACTAAATTGTCGCTGTAACGCAACTCATCTTGCTCAGGTGTTAAACGAGTCATGCGAACTTGGTAACGACCAGGCTCGACTACATAATTAAAGGTTCTGCGAATCGCATCGCGATTATCACCAGTAAAGGTTTCGGTACCCAAATCAAACCAGTTATTAAGCGGTTGATCGTTGTCATCAATAAGTCGAGCTTCGAATTTAAAATCAACCGAATATTGGCGAGGCGTGCCACTGTTGTTGGTGCGATAAATTCCCGCTTGTGCTACTACATCGCAAACAATACGCGAAATTTTTGTGCCTTGACCATTTACGACGTAATCGCCTAATTGTTGCGACTCTAAATTTAAATTTGAAACCTCGGTAGAAGTAACCACCGCAGCAGGAAACAGCATAGAGTTATTGCCCGGTGGAATAATTTCATATTCAAAGTCGGCAAGGCTGCCAACGGGCGTATTGTCGTAACGCGCCGAATTAATATCAACATCAACATTGCCAAGACTGATTTCAAATAATTCATAAATAACTTGGTCGTCACCGTTTTCGTATTCGGTAAATGAGGTCGCGCCTAAATCTGGCCACACGCGCATGGTGCCATACACTCGCGGTTTAGGTTGACCAAAACGAATGCGGTTACCACGTGACGATACGTTGTAGGTTGAGCTGGGTTCTTCACCAATTGCCGAGTTGGGTAAATCGGTTGGGTTTACGCCTTGTAAATTCAGCAATGACGTAACGGCATTGATGACAATGAGCCAGTTGTTTAATAAAAAATTAAAGGCGCCGCTTGAGACTACCGGACACAATGAAATAACGTCGTTTGTTTGTAATTGGCTATTAAAGCTCGCAGCACCTTCTACCGTATCGTTTAAAACAAATTGGTCGTTTAGGTGCACTAAATACGGTTGGCTGTGTATTTGCTCAATTAAGTTGTGATGCTGTAGGGCATCGTTAACGGTTAGGCATTCATCAACGGAATGAATTTTATAATCGGTTGGGTTTAACGCATCGTTAAATAAAACAATAGTCGGCATTATGGCGATGGGTACCGGTAAAATTGAGTAATGGATTTACCGCATTCGTGAATGCGATTTATAGGTGTGCAAACAACGTGGTTTTCTAAGGCGTGTAATACATAGCCCGAGCGGCCTTGTATCGATAAATCAGGCTCAATATAAATACCCACGTGGTTCATTAAGCGTTGCGGGTCGTTTACATCACACATGGCCACCACGTCTAATTCTTGCGGAATTACTTTTGATGTAAACCAACCTAACATAGGGTTGGTTTTGCATTCGTGAATAACGGCATCGGTATTTATGGCCGATACCGCAACACGATTCAAAGTAATGTTTAATTCGTTTTTATAAACCGTGCGCACAAACGACCAGCACGGTGCGCAACTGCTAGGCTGCTCGCCAAGGTATTTGGTAATGTTCATAAGAAATTAATCGACAATGCCAGGATTGGTAATTGCGGAGTATTCAACGTTGGGGAATTTTTGATTAGCCGAATTACGGTAACCCACCGTAATGGCTACTTGCGTGGAACTGATGGCTACACTGCGCGCCTGTTGATGCAAGACCGAGGGTTTACCGATGGCGGTTTGCGTATGCACATTAAAGGTAAATAAACGCACCGTGCAATCGATAGGAATATTGGTTTTACCGGCTTGGCGAATATACCCTTGCACCAACGCCGACACCGCATCTAATCGTAAAGTGCCGGTACTGTCTACATCGGTATTGATTTCAGGCTCATCAAACTGACCGGCGACCATTAAAAATTCGACAGTTTCACCGGCATTAAACGGCGCGTTGTCTTCTAACGGTAAACGAATAACACGTTCACGACGCACGCCACGATACGTAACCACACGAATAATTTCACCAAAGGTAGGGTGGCGAAATTCAAACGCAAAAATCTTACTAATATTAGGATCAACCCGCGCTAATGCTTCGCGCTGTGCGAGGTCTTCTATGGTGGGCATTAAAACGAATCCGGTTTAGGAATTTCAGCTTTCACCTGCATTTGCAATTCTTTTAAACGCGCGATTTCAGTTTCGTCGTTTTCAAAAAGCGCAACAGTTAATGCCTCTAACGTACAACCCGCTTTATTGTAAGCAGCTCTACGCTGTTGATTAAATTGTTCTAAGTTATAGTTGGCAAGGTCGTCTGGGTGGATGGATAAAAGACGAATATCAATGGATAAATTTTCTGCAATAATATTTAATTCTCTAGGTTCATTAGCGGTTGTAAAAAAGAAACCATTTTTTAATACTCTCATCACAATATCTCCAATGATGGAACTGGCGAGCTGATAATAAAATTATTGTCGTGAGAAGTTTGTAGTAGGGGCAATCCTATTTCTATTACCGAGTTTTCAAGCGCGTAGATATAGGGGAATAAAAAAGCTCTTCCTACCACCAGTTGATCCACATTTGTATTTATTACATAGTAGTGCCAATCGTTAGAGAGATTTATATTCCCGACTAGACTGCCATCCATAAAAACATTATCGGTTCCTATAGACGCAGCACCAAAAATACATCTTAACCATACGCTCAAGGATGCTCGAACACCTAAATTCTGGCGCGTAGCATCAAACAATAAATAGTGATCTGGGTTAAACGCTGATTCAATAGATGTTCCCATTCCTGATGTTATTCTACCTATATAAAATTCAACTCCATTTCTAGCCTGCGCACCCACCCTGTTAGATGCTGATAATAAATCGATAATTGATTGGCTCAATGCCGGTCCTGAACCACCAAAAGTAGAGTTACCATCGATAAATTTACCGCCATTTTCTATCGAGCCAGCACCGTTTATGGGAATTAAAAATGGGCAAAATTGTTCAAAGTCGCCAATATTGTGATTATTTCCAGACACGCCTCTGGAGTATTTCAGTATGTTAACAATTGGAATTTTTTGCTCTGCAGCTTGTACACTGGATGATACTAACCCCATTAATTGCAATTGATTACTTTCAAAATCATCTACGACAGCTTGGGCAGACTGAGTAGCTTGATTCGCAAGCTGGACAGCCTCAGTTGCAGAATCAATTGTTTGATTAACATCACTCTGCGCTTGTTCTATAAACGCATCCAACTGCGCTTGGTTTTCTGCGAGGGCATTAATAGCATCGTCCGCAGATTGGGCGGCGCTATCGGCAGCGGCTTGAGTATCGCTTAAGAATGTTTGCAGCGCGGTAACGGTTACGGTTTCGGCGTCGTCACTGGCTACCAACAAAACTTCTAGTGATGAGTTTGTTGTTGGGTCGATAAATATTTTACCCAACGTGCGCGTGCGCTGCTGATGCTCTAATTTAACCGAATACAAACCCGACTCAACCGACTGCGAATAAACACCACTGGCATTGGTTGAAAATTCAGAACTTACGCCCCGAACAATATTCGCACCTTCATTGCGATCAGCAATTAAAATAATATTCGCATTTGCCAGCGGCGTGCCGTTGGGCAAAAGTAAAGTACCTTGAAGTGTAGGCATGGTTATTCACCTAATTGATCGGTTTCGATCGTAAAGCTAATAGTTAAATGTTTACGGCCTGCCGGTGTAACTTGTGGAAATTGAGTAATTCGGACTTGGTACAATTTAAATTCACCGGTTAAATCTAAGTTCAGTAAAAAGAAGTTGGCACCGTCATTTGCACCTTGTGCAGACCGATAAAATTCCCAAAAATCGTCTAATTGCGATTGCAAAAATCGATAACTTAAAGTCACAGTAATAAAATTAATATGACTAACGCGCGAAACTTCAGGCGGGCCCGATTCCATATCGGTTCGAATCGTTGAAGATTGACCATTAATGGAATAACCCTGTCGTAATGGAAATTGCGGAAAGTCTTCTGGCCAATAAACGTTATTCATTAAAATGGATTACTCCGTGTTAATCCGTAGCGCTGTTCGAGTGACCTAGAAAACGCACCATTACCAGAATTAATTTCGTTGGTTAACGATTGTTTTACTTGCTCCACCATAATGATGGTTTGATTATTTTCGTCATATCCGGCTGTCACTCGGGTATCGGGCGCATTGTTATTAATAATAATTTGTTGACCATAACCACCGCCTTGCAAAAAGTTGGTTAAATCGCGGTTTTGCTCGGGCGCAACAATTCGCTCGCCACCGTCTAACAAATAGGTTCCTTCACGCGGGATTGAATTCATACCCGCGTGAGCGATACCAGCAACACGAGCGGCCGATGCAGCACCGGCAACATAAATACCCGCAGCCGCAGCCGCACCTAATACTGGGCCAACTACCGGAATTGGCGCAAGAGCTTCATAAGCACCCATGGCAGCGGTTTGCGTTGAAGCGGTAATTTTAGAAATGGATTCTTGTTTTTTAGTATCCAAAAGCACACTACCTAAACCCAAGGCAAGGTTGGCGTACTGCGATTCTTTTGCACCAATATCGTCGAAGTATTGTGAGATTCCAGAACGTAGCGAATCATAACCATCAACTAAAACTTGATTACGTTCGGCGGCATCGGCTAATTCTTTTTCTTTGGCCTCTGCGCGAATAGTTTCTAGGCGTTGTTGATGGATAAATTCAGCGTTTTCTAGGGCTTCTTTATGTTTGGTAAAAGCCTCAATGGAAACCACATTCTGATTAAGTAACGCGTCATAGTCAGCTTGTAATTGCGCAATTTGGCGTTGATATTGAAGATTTTCTAACTCTTCTAATTTGCCATCTAGCTTTAATCGCTCGTCATAAATTCGGCTGTATTGGCCTAATTGTTGATTCAATTGCCGCTCATTTTGCTCTTGAATTCGCGCGGCTTGATCTGCTGCGCGTTGTTCGGCATCGGCAATGCGTTGTAATTCGCGCTCACGCAAATCGGCGGCTTTTTGGTCGGCCTCTGCCTTGCGTTTTGCCGCCTCTTCGGCAGCAGCTGCCTTTAAATTTTCTTGAGTTTCTTCATGCAGCCGTTGCTGTTCTTGAATTTGTTGAAGCTGAAGTTGATATTGTTTTTGGATATCCAATTGCTCTTGTAATCTGGCTTCTAAAATATCCTTTTGAGTTCTCTGAGAGCCAGAACGGCGAATTCTTCGGGAGTCGTCCGCACTTGAAACGGATGCTTGCAGATTATTGATATTATCTTGGGTTTGTTGCAGCAAAGTATTAATAGATTCAACATCACCTTCAGAAGCTTTTAGCTCAACCAGTTGTTGCTTTAACTCTTCGATTTCTCGAACGGCTGCATTGCGTTGAGTAATTGCAGATCGGCCACGGCCACCACTATTTACGCGATCTTGCAATTGCGCTAATCGCTTTTCTAAACCGCCTACGGTAGGATCAATTTGCTCGCGCACACTGTTTAACGATGAAGATAATCCATCTAAAATACTCTTCACCGGACCAACGGTACCGTTAGATTTTGCAAAGGAATTTAATAACTCATCCCAACGTTGACCCAGCGTATCAACCGAGCCGGATAAACCACCTGCTTCGGCAGCACCAGCACCGCCAACTTGGCCGCGTAATTTTTCCAGAATAATGCCTTGTGCAGCGGCAATATCACCGGTGTCTTGCAGCGATGTAATTAAATCTTTTTCGGATTGCGTAAAATTAACACCAGCTTCTGCAAGCTCATTCAATCGTGTTTTAGGGTCTTCTAACACTTTACCCAGTTGTAAAGCCTTATCTTTTATCTCACCGCCAAATACCGCCGCTAAATCTTGCGATAATTTAATGGCCTCGGTAAAAGTTTCACCTTGTACCGTCTTAAACGTTTGCAAGACGTTTTGCGCCTGCACAACGCCTTGCACACTGGCTAAGGTACCCAATGCTAATTGATCGGCTTGCTGGGCAAGTTGAATGGCAGTAAAACCTGCCGCGTTCCCAGTTGCTTTAATAATTGCTTCCGTTCGGGCTTGCTGTTTTTCGTACTGTGAAAACGTCTGTAATGCGGAATAACCAACAGCCGATAAACCGGCAAGCGCTGCTCCAAACCCCGTTACGGTAATAACACCAGAACTCATTAAGCTATTAACAGTAGTTATACGGCTGGCAATACCACCCAACGGACCATCAATAACCGTAACACCACTGGACAGCCCCTGAATGGATTTATTAAACGCGTCGTTAGCTACGATGCCTTGCCGTATTTCTCGACGAAACCCTTTGGTATCGGCGGATATTTCAACTTGATAATTGGTTTTTTTCATCGGCTATTGCCCAATAAAATTCGATACAACTCTTCAACAGACTTTTCAGGCTCGGGCGGTACATAACTCAACAAGACATCACGCAATTTAATGGCAGGTTGATTTTTACCGCGCAAATAATTGCCCATTTGTGTGCGTATTGCCGCGATATGCAATTCATCTACAAGGCGACCAAAAGGCTCTAATTGATAAAAGTGTTGCCATTCCACTAATTGCGAACTGGTTATTTGAGAGAGAAAAATATCTACACCTGAAAACTGTAATTCGAATGCCAACCGAACGGCAAAACGTCTATTCGGCTGGCTTAAGAGGGGTTTGCATTGGTTTCCTCTTTATCAACGTCAACACTGTTTGAATCGCTCTGTTGAGCCATTGATTGTTTTTGAGCAGAAACCGTTGGTCCAATAAAATCAATGCCAGAAAGTTCACTAACAGCATCTAATGCAGGAATGACTATCGAATTTGGCAGCTTGGATAACCAAGTAATGTGCAGCGGGTCTTGCCAATTTAATGGAATACGTTTACCACGTCTAAGCGCCATCGCCAGCGCTTGAAATCTAAGACCAATGATTTTATTAATCTTTACCGAATACTCATCAGCACTGGACGCGATTTGATAATACATGTCCGTAAGAATAATATTTTCTTCACCACCTAACTCAACAATTTGCCAACCGTTAAAGAATTTTTTACTGGCCACCTTTCGCGCGTTAAAGATTAAATCTTTCTTTAAAAACCAAAACGGAAACCATTTAATAAGCAGTGATTTCATTAGACTAAATCACTCTCATTAGGACGACCGGTAACCATCAACGTTAAATTGCGATCGATGTGGCCTTCTTTCGGTGTGGCAATTCCCACTGTTGTTACTAGGCATCGAAACGAAACCGCTTTATTAATGGGTGTAGGAATTCTACATTGCACATATTCTTTAGTGCCGTTTTCTAGAGCATCAACCAGCGCTTCTATTTCTGTTTGACCCGGTTCGTAACGAACGGTAATTGTCCATTCGCCACCCGATAACAACCCGTAATCGTATTCTTTGTAGTCATCATCGCCACCGTATTTAGTAGAGTCGATGGTCTCGGCAGTACGATCACCCGGTTGAATATCTAAAATATCACCCACCGCAGAACCATACGTGGCGCCTTGATCTTCCGAGCGGTGCAATGTTATGCGTTTACCTAACATGATTAGTCCTCATCTTGATAATTAACAGTACAAATTAAATTAATACTGGCTATAGAAGTTTCTTGATCGCGATCGTAAGAAAAACCCACGCGCGCAATGTAATCCACTAATCCACCGAGTGTATTATCAGCGCGTAACTGCGCTTCAACGTCATTGGATTTTTCATCGAGGCGCGCATCAATATTGTCAGCGGCGCTGTCGGCACGCAGAGTAATTTCAATATTTAAACGCCCGTCAGTGTCTGCACGTCTATCGTCAAACGTTCTTTCGGTTTCGCCATCGTCAAAATAAATTGCGGCGGCTGGCAGTTCGTCGTCATAGATTGTTGGCGGCGCATAAGAAAAGGTTGTATTAAAAAAAGCATTTATTCTTGCCTTAACTGCTTCGCGTATTTGCGTTCGTGTGGCCATTTATTTTTTACCTAAAGTTTTATTTAAACGAAAGGTTAATTCTTTATTTAATGCGGGCGTTAAATCTCGATTAAGCGCTTGTTCGCCGGCCTCATCCATGGCTTCACGAACTTCTTTTGCAACAAACTGTTGGCCAATTTCAGCTCTTAATAATGGGTAACCGGTCTTGCGGTTCGATTCGCGCAGCGGGCCACGCTCTTCCCGATTAGGATCACGATACAGCGCCACCGGCTTTCCGCCAGTGCTACCATTCCATTGAAAAGCACCTTGCCACTCGTAAGGCCCAAGTTTAAAGCCATCGTCGGTTTTTTTAGCCCCAGCGTTTAAGGCATTAATCGCATCTTGACCACCCCAAATCCGAGAGACTAATCGATTCGGACGCGCTTTATTTCTAAATACTCGATCACGAACTAGCTTTTGTTTAATACCTATGTTCTTTGCTACGCGCCGGACAACCTTAGTTTTTGCTTTTTCGGCCTCGCGATTAATAACGCGACTTACGCCGCGCGGTACTTCTTTCTCATCCAGTTGATTCAACTGTTTAGATAATCGCTTGAATTCTTTATCAAGCAACTTATCGTTTAACCGAATTTGAATCGCTTTCATTCGAGCACCAAAATTTTAGTATCGCCTTCATCAAAAAAGCGCACGTATCGATATTGCCGATTATTCACGGTAATAATCGCACCACGCTCTATAGATTCATTAAATAAATGTGCAGGAAAACTAAAGGTTTTTTGGTTGGCATCAACATTGCGCCAACGCCACGCTTTAACGTCTAAATAACCGGTAATTTCAGACCCGTTAATCACGGCCTTGTGATTAACGTCCTGATAAAACACGTTTTCTAGATCAGCTTGTAAGTCGTCTAAAAACGACATTATTCGCCGCCGTCCAAGAACTCAGCGTCTAGCTCTTCTTCGGTCTTTTCTTGCTGCACATTAATGTTCGCCGGTTTTTCGGTAACCGTTCCTTTACTTGCGGCGGTCAGGTCACGGGCCAATGCTTCGGCAATTTTTACCACTGGCGAATCATCGGCTAAGGTGCCATCCTTTTTATATTTGGGGTAATAGCTTTTACCCTGTAAGCGAATACCGCGCGTAATTTGAAAGTTCACCAACTTTTGTTTTTTCTGATTTTTAGACATAAGAATTCCCCAGCCAGTTAAGGCCGTAAAATCGATATAAAAGACTGATTTAAAAGAGTGGGGGTTTTAGGGTTTACGAAAAGAGGTTTTACGCAGCCAGGCTAAAGGCTTGAGGATGGCGAACAGCAACGTCAGCGTCTTGGAATAAACGCATCACCAAACCACCGGTAGCAACCTTGGTTGCGCGATCTGGCACAACATCTAAGGCACCCCACATACCAACCAATATTTGCGAAAAGTCGCCAAATAAAATTTGGTTGGCTAGCATTTCTGTTGTTACCGCAGCACTGTAACCGTTAATGCTACTGCCATCACCCCAAATAAATTGCGCCGTACCCGCCGCTTTTTCGGTGGATTTTAAGGTGCCGCGCATGGTTGGGCGCATCACATAAGACGATGTTGCCGCTGACGCATTTGCTTCTGCAACATCGGTTTCTAGCTCAACAATTTTCGCCCAATTAACGCCACCGGTTAGATCTACAGCGCCAATACCGGCTGCATTTAGAATACCCAAAGGCTCGTTATTAATGCCCGAACCTTTCAAAATGGCATTATCCAGCGCAAGAGCTAGGCCGGTCATAATGTCACCACGCACCAATGATTCGATATCTGGCGTTGATTGCATTAACAATCGGCGAGTAATGGGCACAGCGGTACTGACGGTTTTTGGTGAGAGAGAAACAGTCGAGAAGGTAATGTTTGAATCATTGGGTGCAATGTCTTCATCCACCCAAAAGAACGTGGCAGAGCCATTTTGTTTAGGAATATCAACATTACCCACAAGACCGGTAACAAAGCGAGTACCTAATCCGCCCACCGTAGCCATAGCGCGCAGTACTTCAATAAATAATTCGCTGTGCAAATTGGTAGCAACCAACTCTTGACCCAAGGTTGCAACACCAGCGGCCTGCGTACGCGCCATCATTTGTGTTTGCAACTGGCGACGCAATCCATAACCCATGGCTTCGTAACTTAAATAAACACCGTTAGGGTCAGAATCCAAGCGCTGTGCAATTGCACTCGACACTTCTCGCTCTAAACCGGCGTCTTTCCATTTACCGGTAGCCGCAGCACGCATTGCTCGCACAATGCTGTAATTTTCAAGGTCGCGTGTTGGCATATCCAAATCCAACGCGGTTGTGGTGATATCGCCCGATTGTTTACGCTTGTGTAATGTGCCAATTAATTCACTGCGAAATTGATCGAAGGATTTACCTTCGCTAATGCATCTTGTACCCAAATCAACGGCATCGTATTGACGGGCCGATTCAGCGATGCGTTGCGCATCGGTCTTGCCAGTATTTTTGGGTTTTGGGGCGGGGCCGCCTGACGAGCGAGAAGAAGTTGTTTCTTCTTCATCTTGTGATTCGTCGGTGGTTGTCTCTTCAGTTTCGGTTTCTAACAAATCATCGTCTTCCATACGTGTTTCCTCATTTAGGTTTGATGTAATTTTTAACGGGAATAAATCACCCTCACTGCGTCCAATACCAACAGTGGGATCAGCGGGAACAGAAACCGATGAAATTTCTAACGGTTCCCATTTGGTAATACGGTAATGCTCAACACCATTGCGAACTTCAATTAATACCGCTTCGTGAATTTTGTAACCTACGCTGATGTGAGTTCGTATCTTTTCTTTAATATCAATAAATAATTGTTCCCCTAATGGGTTGGGGGATAATTTAACTTCTGCATAACCGCGATTGTTTTCAATCCAAACCTTAGTAACAACGCCGCGCTGATCTTTCCAATCGTGATCACACAAAAAAGGACCACCGTTTTTAATACGGGTTAAATCAATTTCGTCTTCGCGGTGACCAAGGGTTTCAATCCAGTCCCATCGAGTTACCGGAAATTCACTGGAAAACGCCAAAACTACGGTGCGATTTTCAACATCAATCTTGCTGTGTTCCACTTCAGCAAAGCGATGCATAACCGGTAACTTACCCGTTACCAGTTGTGTGCGATTTAATTCCATAGCTATTCCTGATTACTGAGTTTTGCCATTACAGCTTCAACCATGGCATCAACATCGCCTGCGCCATTGCCATTTTTAGAAACGAGCTGTTTAATGTGGGCGGGTAAAAGTGCGTATATTTCGTCAGAGCGTTTCAATTCGTCTTTAAAATCTTCGGGATCAATACCCTTATCTTCAAGCACACGAATTAAACTGGTGGTACCGTTTTTTAAACTTAGCTCAACGGCTTGCTCGTCTTTTAATGGATCAACCCATTGCCAACGACGGCCCTTAAATTCATAACCGTTGAGTACCCGATTTAAATCGGTTAAATCCAATCCCGGTATGGCATCCATTAACAAAGCGTTGCGTAACCACGCTTCAAAAATAGGGTTCATTACCTGCCCAATAAACCACGTTTGCAAACGCTTCCAGTGTTCACGATCTTCTAAAACCGATGCTCGTAAACTCGAAAAATTAACGCTTTCGTAATCGTTGGCTAAATGGTTGTAACCCACCTCTAAACCGCTAGAAACACCGCGCAAGCCGGTTTTTTGAAATTCACCAAAGTTACCATCGGGCATGGCAAAGCTTGTGGTTGACATCTTAAATCCTTGGGGCACCATACTAATCCCGCCAGGCACTAACTCTTGAATGATTTCCCCTTCACCATTAAATTCTTCATCGGGTGGTGGTTGCTCAGGATCACGCTCGTAAACCGTTTGATTGGCCGCAGCAATCGACGTAGCCAACAAAATGCTTTCGCGCATGGATTTAATTTCAGACGTATCAATTAACGCCGCATGTGCCCAAGGTACGCCACGCGATTGGCCGGTGCGCCAAATAGGGAAGGGCAGTAGCATCTCATTAGCGGGAATACGCACATAACGCCGACCACTATAATTAATAGTGTATTCACCGGGATGCGCGGTTAATAAATGATACGCAATATGTTGCCCGTAATTATTTTGCTCAACGCCCATTTTAATCACGGTATCGTTTGAGACGCGCTTTTGCAGTTGAATATCTAAAATATCATTTTCAAATAACTGAAAGGCGTAACCAAACTGATTATTGGCACCGGGCAGATGCCGAATTAATATGTCGCCATCTTGCGCAACTGTTTTTGCAATAAGCTGTTGGGCGCTGACTAAATTCATACGGCCAGATATTTCACACACACCCAGTTTAGAGAACGCTTTCCAAGCTTGTTCAACTGCTTTATTGGCCGCTGTGTCTAATTGACCCACATCGTTTTTAATTTTGCAGCGTAAAGTAAAACCGTTTTCGCCAACCACATGGCTTTGCACCATGCCGTAATAACGTTTCACGAAACCGTTATCTTCACCGGCTTGGCGAGACAACATAATTAAGCGGTATAAATCGCGTCTTAAGGTTTCATCAACACTTAAACCGGCACTGCGTACGTCTTTATTTAAGCGTTCATGCCTAGCAACGGCAAAACGTTCGTGCATAGCCTTTTGTTGGGAGGGCGTGCGTTTAATAATTTTTGCCATTATATAAATCTCACGCGTCGGTTAGGGTTTTTCAGTCCTTTCCTAATGTGTATGTAATGAACTTCCCAACGATATTTACTTCTTAGTCGATCCAACTCTGCAAACGGAATACGTTGTAATTGCCGACCATCAATAGAATAATTTTCGTAATCGGTTAACGCTCGGCCTTCAATGCGTTTTTCTATTGCCGCTAAAACGCGTTCTTCATAACTTAAAACTTCTGCACCTTCTTCGTCTAATGGTGATCGTCTCAACCAAAAATAACCCGAATCAATAATAGTTGGATTACCGTTTACAGACTCATACAAAAACCAACGATGTTGCGCTTCACTTAAACCATCAAGCTGTTCAACCGATAAATTCAATTGCGCAACTGTGCCATTAATTGTGACGTCAAAGGTTTTTGAAACAGGCCCGTTAAAACGAACGTTGTACGATGCCGTTGGTTTAATGTCGATTATTAATTCTGCCGAAAACGGCGAACCTTTATAAATTTCTCTGGGTAGCATGGGGTATTTAGCCTCTTAGGCTACTGATAAAACCACCGCCTTTACGACGGAATTTCGATTTTCGTGAAGGCGATTTAAGTATGGGTTTATGGCTTTCTTCAACAATTTCTGTTTCTTGATTGGGTGCAGAAAATAAATCCACTTGCGACAAGCGTTGTTCTATATCGTCCCACGCTTTGGGTGTATTGCGATGTAAATTAAGCGCATAGGTTGCATGCAGTGCATACACTTCGCAGTCTAGTGCTTCGTTGCGTCTGCCACTTCTGGGTTGCCAAACTAATTTGCCTTTACCACTGCCTTTTTTGGGCGCTTTCACTTCAGCAGTAACTTGTTCCCAATAGTCTTGCCGGGTTTTAGTGGTGCTATGCATAAAGGCACTGGTACCGGCCAGCCGCTTATGTATTAAATCTTTTGCGCGTTGCGTTCCTACCGAAAAGACTTGCACACCAAATTGATCTGCCTTGGTTGGCTTACGCGGATTATTGTGATCTATTTTTGTAGGATGCTTAAAAATAGGCGATTCGCCCGTATCGTTACTGCTACCTTTGATGGCCATAACTGCAACACGACGATGAATAACGCTGCGTGTGCGAACCCAATGGTAAACCTCTTCGTTCGTGTTGCCGTCTGAGGCATCAATCGAAACCGCTTTTATATACAGCTCACCCAGTGATTCGTGCTTTATGGGTGAAAATAACAGCGTATCTAACTCATCCCAAACCGCGTCTTTTTTATCGATAACCTTGCCGAATAATTCATCCCAATAAATTAACCAGCTTTCTTCGTTGCGACCGTACGCTCGAATAACAACCGCCAACCGATTATGTTGAACATCAACACCAGCAACTAATACCAACCCGCCATTGGGTACAATTAATTCGGGATAACCATCGGCAAGTTCTGCAAGCGCTTCAGGGCTTAAAGAATCTTTGCTGTTAAATTCGTAAGTCTTCGCCAGTTTAGAATTACGAAAAACAATTCGCCCACTTTCATCACCGGTTTCGGCGAGTTTTTCCGCTTCTAAAAAATCCTTAACCACATCGGCAAGTGAGGTGCCGGGTAAACATACATACAACTCACTTAAGTCTTTAAAGGTTTCTATTTTTCCATCGGTTTCGGCGGTGGCAACCCAACCCGCAAACGGATCACCCGATTGCTGAGCGTCGTAACAGGTTTGGTAAACATTGCGCTGACGTTGCCAATCGTCCCAAATACTGCCGCAATGCGGGCAACTGTAAACGGCGGTTTCTGGTTTGTGTCTGCCGTAAATTGCGTGTAAAGGAAAACCACTGTCTTCGGGTTCTTCGTGCCACGTGACATTTTCCCAATCTAATACGTGGCTATCACCACAATCGTGGCAAACAATTGGCAACACACGTTGTGTACCTAATTTAAGATGGTGTTCAACAATCGAAATACCAGCAACAGACGGTGTACCACCAATAATAAATTTCTTATTAGGCCAACGTTTATTACGTTCTCTCGCTAAGCGTATCGAATCACCTTGGTCACCAACGTCCTTGTTAGTGTCGTCGGGCTCTTCTACCACCACAATAGGCGCTGGTGTTGATTTCACGTTACCCGGTGAATTAGAACCAAAACCGCGAATAAAACCACCGGGGTATTTCTTATCCGTAATTTTATTATCGGCTTTACGCTTACCACTAAAATCAATCAAATTAGCGATAGGCTTGCACACTTCTCCCGATGTATGAAACTTTTCTTTAAAGAATTTTTCGGCCGCTGCATCTTTTGAAAACAGCATTAACATGCGCGATGGTTTAGTGTGAATTAGCGAGAACAACCAGCCTAATAAAAGCAACGTCCAACCGATTTGCGCCGCCTTTTGCAACACCACCATTTCAACTTTATCGTTGTCCAGTGCGTGCATTATTCCCCAAAAGTAAGGCACACGATCGCCATCGTATAAACCTGCTGTCGATGATTCTTCTTTCGATAAAACAAAGTGCTCTTCAAGCCATTCTCGAACCGTGTATCGTTTAGGCGGTAGCCACTTTAGACGACTCTTCTCGATCACCCGCAATAGATTCGAAGTTAGTATCGGATATAACTCGGGTGGCACGGTCGATGATTTTATCGATATCTTTTCTCTCAACATTAATTAAGTGTTTACTTTCGAGTTGTTCAATAATCTGGTTAATTGCGCTAAAGAACTCGGTTCGCACAGACATAATCCAAGTGTCTAGCAAAAGTTCAACGTCATCGGTTAAAACAATTAGCTGGTCTTCTCTTAACAATTGTCGAATTTTAATTTGCGTATTAATCTCGGCATCTTCTGCCTTCGCTAAATCCAAGCGCTCTTTGGTATCGGTAACTTCGCGACCAGCGGCCTTCTCGCGTAGGTCACGAATGTACGCAATACGAATATCATCCAAAGAATGTACACGGTGATCCAAACCCAAGCGGCTTAACACCGTTCGCAATTGCCTTTCTGATAAATCCAAATAATCAGCAATCTCAGTCTGCTTCATCACACCGGAACCGGAACCCCCCTAGAGAATGCATTCAGCTGTAAAAATTCCGCGGACTTGCGCCCCCGTAGTAAAAGGCCCACGGGAAGAACCTAAGAAAAAGTCCCGGTCACTCATCGCGTTGCCGGTCACGCCGGTGCTTACTCAATTTAATTCGAATATCCACAACGGTAATGGCCACTGCACACAGCACGCTAATAAATTGCGAAAGGCTACCGAAATGCTCATCAATAAAACCCACAATAAAACCTGCAACACACGCAGCCTTAGCAATCCACGAGATCATTAAGCTGGTCATGGTTGCATCGGCTTGTGGTCGTGGGTCTAGCCATACACTGGCTAACGTAATAGCGATTAACGCAATAGATTTAGTCATCACTGGGTTGTATACCGATATTCATCACGCTCAACCGCACGCGCATGGCGTTCAGCGCGTTCGGGTGTATCTTTTCTAAACCACTTGCTATCGCGCATTTCTTTGGCGGCTTCTGCATAATCGCCACACTCAAACGCAGCCAAGGTATTTGCAAAACCAAACAAACCATCGATACCCATTTGGTAAGCCATGCTAATTAATACCGCCATGCGCGTATCAGTTAATTCGTGGCAGTAGGGCAGTAACTCATACAAACGCGTTTGAATTTTCTCAACGTCTTCACGCAACCAAAACTCAGCCAACGCTCTAGAAACCGTAAATTGATAATTCGATAAAGGCGCCCATTTAGGGCCAAGACGCTTACCAATACCAATGGTTGGATAACCTTCAGAACAATAATAAACACGCTCACGATAACCTTCTTCTTGTCGCAAGATATCGATCGCTAAATTAACCGCACTCATAACCACCTCAATAATTGGGCAAAAAAAAGCCCGCACTAAGCGGGCAAAGACCAAGGCACCAACAATGATTCGTTACGCGTCTGCGTTTTTATTTTTACCCACGTTACCCGCCAAAATATTGGCAACGCGCAATAATAAATTGAGCACTTTGTTATCGGCCTTAGTAGGCGTAATGGCCGTAACCACTGTGAACGAACTCACCACCACCGCAAACGATTGCGCCAACACAGGCATACCATCTAAAAATACATCAACCGAATTTACCGCGTCTTCCAAACCACCGGCAAAAACACTCATAGAACAAACACACAAAGCCAACATCAAAAAAACGCGCATAAAACCCCCAAATTTTAGGCATAAAAAAACCCGCCTAAAAAGACGGGTTTGCATGAGTAGAACCGCTTGAACACATTTATCAGCAGATTAGAAAAAAAGATACGTAAGTGGGTCAAAATAATCAAGCATATTTTTTAGTAAAATTTAATTCACTCAGTGAACGACTGATTTTTAACGAAATTTTTTTATCGTCTTCCGATACTTCAAGCTCAATACGCTCACACAAATTAATAAACGCAGGAAAAACATTGCGATCAAAGGATCGCCGATCACAACCAGCAAAACTTGCCAACTCACGCTTCGATAAAGCCGTGTTACCCTCAATTCGCGCACGCAAAAACAAAGGCACAAACGTTAAAATACAAAACAAATCATTTTCGTACTTGGGCTTTAACGCCGCTTCGTTAACAACATAACCCCTTGCACACCCAACCAACACCGCCTGTTCAGCCAACAAATTTAAATTACGCGCAAACATAAATCGATAATAAGCCCGCGTCAGCGCGCCACAGCGGTTTTCAACAAAACCCACAATACCGGCCGCCACTGCCCGAGCCTCGTCGGCATTCAACGGCTTACGGCCACCTGGCGATAAAAAATCACTACGCCCCTTAACCGACTCGCTGCACAACGCATAACAACTGCGCACCGTTGCCGAAATATCGTTAGGATTAATGACCAACATAATCGCCTCCATCGGCCCAACTGCGATCGCTTAAACTCTCAGCCAAACTCACATCACGGGTTGATCGACCGGCCCAACTGCGATCCTGCAATCGATCACTCAACGGAATATCTCGCGTTAACAAACCTTGCGACTGCTGGCGAATCAACACCAAATCACGCTTAAACCGCTGCATAAACACCGCACCCCAACTCCGTCGCTTCTCGCCACGCTCCAGCCAATAAACAACAAACCGGTTACGCACCTCGGCAATCTCCGCATCCGTCACACCGGGGTTAGCCTGTCGGACCATCGCAACCAAATCGCTACTCGGTTGCCAATCTCGCGGAATCGTCGAAAAGTTTTGCGGCGATGCTCGCGCGTTTTCTTCAGCAGAATTGATCTTGGTATTTTGATTATTGGTATATTGATATGTCGGAAAATTTTCCGAGGTTAGCTCGGATTTTTTTCCGAGTTTATTCGGATTTTTTTCCGAATCCCGCGCAAAAAAAGGCTCAACACTCGGATTTTTTTCCGAACTCGGAAAATTTTCCGAGTCATCCACATAACCGCCTTGATCGCTTTTTACACTCGGATTTTTTTCCGGCTTAGAGCAGGGCACACCAACAACCGGTGGATTAGAATCAGGCGACGTAGAATCATCCGTACGATTCCACAACGAACCCTTCTTCGTAATACGAATCGCCAAATCACCCTCAACACGCTCCACCTCAATCAACCCAAACTTCTTCTCAAGTTCACGCAAATATCGGTAAACCGTATCCGGCTTATCCGTCAAAGTAGGCAACTCAGTCATTACCTTCTTCTTAGTAATACGCCACAAACAGCGACCACCAACACCCTCAACCGTAGACGCCCAAGACGGCACCTGCGACAAAAACGAAAACAAACACGCCTGCTGAAGATTCAAACCCCACTCCAACATACGCACCTGATTAATTACGATAGTAAATTGCACAACATTACCCTACCGGTAAAAAATGGCATAAAAATCAACAAAAAATTCAAGTCTGACAGATTTACATTTGGCGACTAATTACAACTGAGCAAAAATCGCGAAAAAATCAACTCACAACCAAAGAGAACGCACCATGGAAATCATATTCGGCCAAAAACCACACAATGGAAAAATCGACGTTACGATTAGTCTTTATGAAGAGAATGATCAATTTGGCCAGAGCGCGAAGGTGACACTAAAGATTGACGACTCTGACTCTCGCAAACAAATTCAGTCCGATAGCCGCGTTGCATTAAAAGGCTTTCTAGAGCGTGCGCTATCGGCCCTCCACGATGAAGGTCATCCACAATAATTTCAGTAACGTTATTCTTTAAAATATCGTCATTGCTCATAAGGTTTTACCTCCAAGGCTAAGAATAAACAACGGCGCCATCGAGTTGAGAAAGGCACGCAACCTAAACAAACCATCAAGAAACACACACAAAATCATGCACGAACTATTCAACACCTTTGAAACTAAAGACTGGATTTCTCTTGGCGCAGCCGCAATTTCCGTTTTGTCTATAGGCGTTAATATCTATTTAAATCGAACTCAATATAGAAAAAATATTAATATTGAAAATCAAAAGCACATTCGTGATAAATTTTATGAGTTTTACAAACTAATTTTTAGTGGAGATTCCTTTGATAAAAAAGTGCATTTTTATTGGAAAGATAAAAATCCACCCGAAACCATCATGACTCCAAACTTTAAAGAAGCAAAATTGTTAGCCGCAATTTATTTAAGAGACTTCGAGCCACTTATAGAAAATATTGTTAGCAAAGGAACTGCACTTCAAGAAAAAGTAAAATTAATAAACAAAGACTACTTTAAGCGTAGAGGAGAAATAGCTGATAAAGCAGATCCTAATAATCCTTCAACATATAATTATCGAGAAGAAGACTACATAGATTTGTTTAATAAACACCAACCAAGAATTATTGAAGAAGTTAAACAATACAACGAAGAGTTAAACAAATTTTACTCAATCATAAATAATTCAATCGGTAAATATAACAAAGTATCAACCAAACTCTAACTCAACCAACTCTACACTTACGTTCTTTCAAAATACGCACATAAAGCTCGCGCATCTCTTCACTAATAGCCGTGCCGTTTCGCATTCGTCCGGCACTTTCGAGAGCCAACAAAAGCACTTCTAAATCACGCACACTTAAATCATTCATTATTAACTCCGCACTTTGGCGCCAAATTCCTTATTTAAGACTCGCACGCCCAAAACCCACCAAACTGGCCAAAATTCAACTTGTTACCATGACAGTAGGCACTTACTCAAAACTGCGTAAAAATCGGGATTTGTCTGATTTTTAACGAGTACAACAATAATGACCATGGACGATTTCGCGCCAAAGCTTCAACCCATAGAAGTAATACTTCAAATGCCCGAGCAAACTTTGTCGTTGGCAAACTTTGGCCCTTATGCAATCGCGATCACCTCGCTTATTGCAGCTTGCGCCGCCATTTATGCTATTTGGAATACCAACAAACAAAACAACAAAAATCGATTACATGACAAAGAATTAAAACACCACGAATTTATTATGGATAAATTCCAAGAAATCAACAATTTAGTCTTGGATCTAGAAAAATGGCAGTTAGAATTCTTTAATTATGCTCCAGGTCTTAAAGAAAGAATTGTCCTATTACCTTTTCCAGAGGCTTTAGCGAAAGCTACATTAATAGCCCATTTATATTTTCCAAGTTTAGAGAAAGGTATATCGAATTTAGGAATTACCTGTGATACAGCCAAATCTATTTATTTTCACGTTACGTCAATAATTAAGAGCATAAAAAAACATGATAAGAATTTTGGTAGATATGAAGGCTTGATCAATAAATTTAAAACCATTCATAATGTCCCCATTTATAAGTTGTTTGAGTCGTTGTCTCCAGAAGATATTAACGAACTATTCGAATCAAAACTTACTAAAGAAGAAATCGCTGTGCTTGATAATGCCTACCTGTTTTTCGAAATAGATGAAAGAAATCAAAACCAGTTAGAGAAAAGATATATTCAGATTGCTTATCTTTACCAGTTGATAAGCAGTGAATCTGAGACACTTATAAAACAGATTTCAGATTTGGCAAAAACATATTCATCCAACTTTACAACCACAATGGAAAAGGAAGCATTAAAAGACAAACCTTGGTGGAAGTCCATAATCTCTTTTGTTAAAAGAAAGCTTAAAAAACCATAAAGTCACGCAAACAAACAATAAATGGCACACCCAAAAAACACAAAAGCTAATATGAATGCTGGAACAGGAACCAAAGCATTAAAAAAACCTGCAACACCCTTGTAGAGCCCTCTTGCATCTGCGGAAATCATTGCAAGTACAAATGCTGCAAATAAAAACACTAATCCAAAAATAAAAAACAGTAATGCAGAAGCTAACATCGGATAACCCCTTTAGTTGGTGAGATGGGCATAAAAACACTTTTTTGCTTTTGGGTTAAAAATTAAACACAGTGATTAACTGATTTAACGAGTACAACAATAATGATCGTAGACACCATTTTTATGCTGGCGCAATCTGCATCGGCTGCAACCGCCGAGACTTCAGGAATAAATCAATATCTGCTTTCGGCGCTAATATCTGCGGGTGTTGCACTTGTTGTTACATGTTTATCGATTTTTTGTTCATCCCGAAAATTCAAACATTGGTAAATAAATAATGGCTATCACAAATATAACTGTAAATACTAAACACACTACAGTAGGCCACCAAGAGCATTCGCCATATTTTCTATTGTCAAAAAACCATGGGCAAAACGCGATTGTGCCCACAAGCGCTGTTCCTGCGCCAATACCAAGCATAATACTATTTAAAAGCAGCAACTCTTCAGACATAAACACGCCATTTAAACAAACTCAACTGGGTTATCGCGTTACCCACCCAGACGAACAATAAATACGGTACTTACCATGGACGATATTTTTCCTGTTATGCAACCATTAGAGGTTGTTATTTCTGTTGTTAAAGCCAGCGTTGAGCCGGTTGTAAACGAATGCCCAGTTGAATGGGAGACTCTAGTTGCGGCCGTTATTGCAGCCGCTGCTGCCATGATTACAATTGTCTTTAACATATCGTTACACAACAAATCTAGAAAACAAGAAAAAGACCTTAAACACTTAGAATTTATTCAGCCAAAACTTGAGCAACTTTTTGAATTAAGAATTGTTTTTTTGACTTGGTGCTACAATTTTCTTGAATTTAAAATAAAAAAAGGGACTAATCTTAATTATCCTAAAACCATTGGATACCCAGAAATAAAACTTGAACATTATGTTATATTTAAAAATATCTCAAAAATATATATTGGTAATGACCTTTCGGATGCTCTAGATGATTTTTATAAAAACTTTTATCAAAAAGTTATTAAGGAATATGGAAATTGCCTTTATTACTTCAAAATAGAACCTGAATTCGGTCAAAATTATATCATTGATAAAACAGCTGAAGATCTCCTAACCACGTATAGAAATATTTCAATTAATAAAGAAAAATGCAAAGCTAATACCCCTGAGCCAGACGAAGTTGAATTTTGGAAGTTTAAAGAGGATCTTTTAGAATGCTTGAACAAGATAGAAAAGCTTTTAGATAAAGAAGCTCATCAACTTTTAAGTCTAAAAAATAAAACACCCTAAATCTCAAATAACAAGACTTATTTTGATCTATCCAAACCATTCTCTGCCGGAATTTCCACAATTCCGTTATTCACTTTCAATACGGCATCTAAATTAAGTGCTGCACTAATAACGGTGATGACGCTTGTTAAGTCTTGCAAGTCGTTATCACTCATATCATCACAAAGATCGTTTTTGAAACAAAGGCGATATCGGTCTTGCTCAATCATCAACGAATCTTTATTAACGCAACCACTACACACAAAGCTATCTGGCACGTAATCGCACGTCATAAATTGTTCTTCGGTAATACCGGGCGGCTCTGACGGAATGCAATGGATTGGTTCGCAATCAGTTCGTCCGCGATGGCATTTCGGGTATCTAATAATGGCCACAAAAACTCCTAATAAAATTAATTTCAACTTGATGGTTTTACAGCTTGTACACCTTAAAAATAACGTAAAAATTCAACCACAAAACCTAACATTTTTGGCGTTAAATTTTGGTTAGTATCTTTGTAAGTCGAATTTATCTGCCGTTTTAATAATAAAAGATACCAACATGCACGTTATTTATATCTCTGTTAGGAGAGAATATGGAAATTGAAGTATCCACCTTAAATACCATGGCTTTGCTTAAGCTGTCATCATCAAATCTTATCGAAGGTGTTAGCGTTACGGTTGCTCCTATCACAGAAGAACGCGACTTGTCAGAATCATGGAATATCGCTTTGTTCGCAGTTGCTGCTTCTGTTCCGGCCAATGTTCTTGCCGGTCTTATTCTCAAAAAATTTGGCAAAGATCCAAGACGTACAAAAATAAGAATAAATCGTCGCGAGGTAGAATATTCCGAGGGAGAAATTATTCGCACCATCGAAGAAACCAAGAAAATAGAGCACGAGTAGATTCGTGGTGGTTACTGCCCAGCAAACAATAGAAATTTTAATCCACATAAAATGTCGACCTTCCTCTTTGTAAGTCGAATTTATCCGCCGTTTAAGAATAAAAGGAAACTCATATGTTTGTTTTACACACTATTATTAATAAAAAACGATCTGAATCTGGTGAACCAATCCATGCTTATATTCAAAAAGCGATAGAAAACATTGAAATCGAAGGCCTTATACCACGAGATGTTGAAAGAATTGACGAATTCACATGGTTTATTCCTTCAGTCGAGTCTTTAAGTTTTATTGCATTCTTAAGCGCTGAAATTGGAATAAAAGCCTTCGATTATATGGAATTCAAAGTAAAAGGCCTTCAATCAAAATAACCAACTTCACTCAGTGAATTTTTAAATTTATCCAACCGCTTAGAATAGTCTAGGCGGCTTGGGTTTTTTCGATTTTTACGTATAGGTCTGGACGCAGTTTTTCACGCGGTATTCCGGTTGCAATTTCAATAGGAATTACGTATTCCGCTGGTGGAATCGGGTTTTTTACTCGGTTAAACCAACTTGAGATATTTTGTTGACTAATTTTTGAAGGGGGTTCTTCAGAAGCAAACATTTTATCTCGAATCATTTCATCAATAGTAAAATTAATTCTTTTGGCTAATCGTTCCTGACCACCGAAACCTTTAACCATTTCTCTGAACGCCTGTTTGTCCATACTCCTACCAAATCGGATGTAAGTTTCATTCAATAGAGTCAGGATACAAACATATTAGTATCGAAGTCAACCATTAGATGATTATTTTAAATTACAAAGATTTCTGTGAAAATCATCAGATGGATGAATTAACTCACTACCACCAGCGCATTGCGCACCTCATTAACTCTACGCCAGGAATGAGCCAGTCCGAACTTGCCCGAAGATTGGGTATATCTCAACAGAATGTGAATTATTTAGCATCACACGCAAAAGGGTCGACTCACAACAGCAAAATTGCGGCGATATTTGGTGTTAATCCCGTATGGCTGGAAACCGGCAAGGGGCCCAAGGTCGTATCCGGCCAGCAACAATCTGGTATGTATAGCTGCCCAATAGTATTTTGGGACGATATTGAGCGCGGTATTCGCGGGCAATGTGAAATTCTTGAATACACATCTGTCGAAACAACGTTTGGCACCCAGCTGATCTGCGCCAAGTATTCCGGCCAATCTATGAGCCCACCTATTACCAATGGAAGTTATATCGTCATTGATTATAGCGATGACGCTATAAAACAGTGCCTGCATCGTGCTGGATCTGGCAGTTTTAATCTTGCGGTAATACAAAAAGGTACAGAAATAGTTCTTACTAATTTAATTAAAGAAGGTTCTAGATTGACCCTGAATACTACTCAGATGCCACCTGTGCAGGAAAAATTCGATCTCAATAACGATAAAGTTTTAGGGCAAGTAGTCCATTCATTTATAAACTTTAGACGTTAATCCCTGAGTTTTAACTCTCTTCCCCGTTTCCGCTTGATGTAATTCCCGCCAAATTTTGTATTTATTGGATTTTTTTGTTGACAGTTACTATTATCAGTGGATTAATACATACAAATATATTAGTAATATGTTTGATAAATAATCTATTCTGATGTTGTTAATACTGAGAAAGAGAATTTTTTAGCAGCTTAACCACCTACTTGTAGGTATTCATTACACCCAAAAATAACGCCATTTTAAGCGGCGGGTACTCGTTCGCCCTAAAAAAGAGGACACCAACATGACAGACCTAACCGAAACACTCGAAACAAAAACCGAAACCCTTGATTCAGCTGAGGCCGCTACACCAAAAGCGCAATACCGTGACTTCGGAAAATACGCTACCGCACTACACGTTAAACACAATATAAGCGAAGAACTTGTCACTAACTTTTTACACACATGGTTTCGAGTTCGTCTTTTGGAAGAAGTCGGAAACGGAACTATTTCACCCGAACAAATTGCCGAGATGCATGAAGATCCTGTTGAAGAGGTTTATTTATTTTTATACGGCAACAGTTGGCGTTTTCGCATGAATTACGCATTAATCTGTAATCACCTAAATGTTTCTTTTAAAGAATTTTTAAAAATCGATTTTTTATAAAAGGAGCATCACCATGCAGGTTTTACTCAATACACTCAAAAGCAAAAAAGTAATACCCAACCAAGCGGCAAGCACGCCGCGCCATAAAAATAAAACAGCGTTTTATAACGAGTTTAATAAACTGCTTAACGAAACCGCGTGCCACTACAACGCAACGTTATTGGTTACTAAAGCACATATTATGCTGGGCGTGCGATTTAATTTGCGTAAACGTATTGCTCAAAAAAACACAACCGTAAAAGACCTCGCCAATGCGTGCTCAATATCGGCAACCATAATGGAACGCAAAATTTACGGCACCAATCAAATCTACGTTGATGAACTGTACTACATCTGCAACCGGTTAGACGTATCGGTAAATAGCATTACCGAATCTGAATTTACCAAACACTAAAAATAAGTAGGGCGCACCATGAACGCACCACACAACAATGATGATAAAAAAATACCACCCATGACACTGGCCGAGTATCAAGAACAAGCGCGGCAAATGTCTGACAATTTAAAAATGGTTGAATCGCAACTGCGCGAAGCACTGGGCGAATTGTTTGAACCAACCATGCAAGACATTATTAACGACGCCAAAAAGCAAACACCCGAAGACGGAGATGTTGCGGCAACGTTGTTAATGCTTTCGGGTAAATACAAAGAAAGCGACATTAATTTATACATGACCTTGGCGGCGCTGTCGGTTTATACCGATCAACAATCTAAAGCCACTAAATTGCATTAAGGAATAAATAATGTCGCTGCCAATTAGAACCGCAGACGGTTGGCAGTTAGGAAAATTTACAACACAACACTTGCCAACTAAGCAATCGCAAACATTAATTTTGGTGGCTAACGATATAGAGCCACAAGATATTGCCAAAGACCGAAATTGTTCACCACGCGCTGTGTATAACCACTTAGATGCACTGCACGAAAAAACCCATACGCGAACCAAAATGGGCTTAATCGCCAAATGTTTTGAGTTGGGTTATTTAAAAATGATTTGCCTGTTGTTATGCGTGGCCACCACCGGTGCCACCGTTATTGTTGATGATCAAACCGTTTTATTACGCTCGGCACGCAGTGCACGTATTACCCGCACCGCCAGCCGCAAACGCGAGGATTACGCATGAAACCCCTAGAAGAACGTGAACTCTCGGATCACTTTCGTTTTGCTTACAAAGAAGCCACGCATTCGCCGATTGGTTTAAAAGAAATCGAACGAATAAAAATTGCTAATCAAACTCAGCAATTTATTAATAACGGCGGCACCATTAAAACCGCGCGCACCGCACCGTTTAAACACAAAAAAACATCGTACACAAAAGCCATGCAAGCCGTACACGAAAAACGCGCGGCTAAATCAAAAGCCGTGGCCAAAAAACCGGAGGCAAACACATGATTTTAATCGGCATAGCAGGGCGCGCACGTTCTGGAAAAACCACTACCGCGGAACATATTGCAGCGTGTTTAAGTTTAGATTTATACCATATTGCATATCCGGTAAAACAAGCGTGTGCGGCGGTTTTGAGTATTACACCTTTGCAATTTGATGCCTTAAATCGCAATAAAAAATTGCCCGAACTCAACCTAACACCGCGCGAATTTATGCAATACATGGGCGATTTATTAATTACCGCAAACTCACATTTTTTAATTAATCGCACCAAATACACCATCGAAACCCATTATAGTTTTGATTGGCAAAACACCGCAGGCTACGTAATTGGCGATGTTCGCACTGCAAACGAAGCCGATTACATTTACCAAAATGGCGGCTTTTTAATTCACGTACAACGCGACGAAACAGCCCAAACACCCGCGCACCGTACCGAAAACGATTTAACCATTCGTGAATGCGATTATTTAATTACCAATAATGGCGACACCCGAGAGCTACAGGAAAAACTCGACATGTTGGTAGATGTCTTAAAAAATCGGTTAAAAGTAACGGCGTAATTATGTACCTACTTCCCGCAGGTTGGCACGACGCAGAAAGCGCCGCAGAACTACTTGCGCGCAAAGTGTTAGAACCTTTCGATAAAAAAGCGATTCATAAAAATCGCATTTTAGCGGCCTTGCGGGATTTTGGCTGGATACACACCGACTTTAAAAACGGTAAAAAAGGCGAACATAACTTACCAAAGCGCGAACTTGCGCAAGCCGGTTTATTAGCAAAACAAAACCGCTCTTACACCTTGCGCGGCGAAGTAAAAATACAAAAAGAATTTTACGTAGTACTTATCTCGGCAAAAGCATTGCCAATTTTAGAATATTACTTTAGCACCGGTGCAATACCGGAATTAAAATTTAATATACCAAAACCCCCTAAATCAACCGTCAGCGAACTGCCACGGCCACAAGTAAAAGCCAAGGTGAATAGCCAGTCACGCCTTGCGGTTTTAAACGAACTGAATAATTTATAGAGGTTAAAATGACCAGCATTTTAGCGGTAACCCACGAAATTTACGTTTTTAGCGAAAACCTTCCACCGTTTTAATTTAACCTTCCATTAACCTAACGAATAAAATGGTTATGCCACTCGATATTATAAATTTTGAAGACTTAAAAGCGCTCTCGGGTATTAAAACGGTAGGGCCACTAAAACAGTGGCTCACCGATAGCAATATCTATTTTTGGACCGATGCCAAAGGCAAGCCGGTAACAATTAAGGAGCATCTAGTGGCAACATCAAAACATACAACCAACGCACAAACACCAACAGCGATACGATTACCGCCACAAGCTTATGCCAAGAAAACGTGACCCTAAAAATAATTGGATGCCACCCAATACGAAGTTACACCAAGGGTGGTTTGTTTTTTACCGCCAAGCAACAAAAGAATATAAAAAACTTTGCAAAGCAAACGAACCCAGATGGGTTTTGCTAAAAGCGTATGACGACTTTATTAATGAAGCCTCTGCAACTTTTGCGGATTGTATTAAAGCGTATATTGATTCTACTCAGTTTAAACAACTGGCCACCGCAACGCAGCGTAATTATTTAAACGCAATTGCCACCAGCGAAAATATCGAAATTGCCTACACTTTTGGGCACATGCCACCAAACGATATAACCCCGCCCGACATTCAACGATTTATGGATGCCTGGGCGGTAACGCCTCACAAAGCCAACACCATGCTTGCAGTGCTCACTAATATTTTTAATTGGAATATTGCCCGTGGTCACATATTGATCGATAACCCGTGCAAGACCATTAAAAAATACTCCTCTAAGCAAGGTGGTCATTATGTTAGCGATGCAGATTATTTTGCGTTCTTCGATTATTTAATTAACAACGGTTATCACGCCCACGCGTATGCTATGGCCTTGCAGTACCTGTGCGGCGCTCGCCAACAGGATGTGTTGCGCTTATTGCGCAATCCGCCAACGAATCCAGATGAAAAAGATAGCTACTTGCTGGAACGCGGCATTTATATTTACCAGCAAAAAACCGGTAAGCGACAGGTTAAGTTGTGGAATGATGATCTGTTAAACATAGTACAAGCCGCATTAGCACTGCGCGACAGTCGATACGTGATTTGCCGAAAAGACGGCGAACGCTATACCCGCGGTGGATTTAATACGATTTGGAACCGACAACAAAGAGACGCCATAGAGCAGGGCGTTATATCACGCCGATTTGGTAATCACGGCATGAAACGCAAAGCGGGATCAGACATTGACGGGCAGTCACGACGCAACTTTTTAGGCCACAAAAGCACCAGTATTTCGGAAATATACAACCATACACCGGATGAGGTTTTGTCGCTTAAATTGCCATCAAAGAAGCACATTAAGAATGGTGATTAAGAATATTTAGGCTTGAAAATCTGGAGTGATGAACGTAAGTCATTGATTTTATTGGTGGAGCCTAGCGGGATCGAACCGCTGACCTCAACACTGCCAGTGTTGCGCTCTCCCAGCTGAGCTAAGGCCCCAAAAGAGGAATTCAAGAGTCGTATCTCGAACAGGCGCGCATTCTATCATTCGGTGCTCAGCTGTCAATGGTATTGGTGAAAGTTTTCGAGATATCAGAAGATTCAATACAGCTACGGCGGTATATCGTCGATGTTTGCCGAAAATCAGAGCAAATAATGCCCATGTTGGATGATTTCTAATTGATCCATCCTCAAGATGTGGTGTGCTGCAAAGTATTTGTTGCCTCATTTAAAAACAGCTTTGAATATATTGATCGAAAATACAAAATGATCGTAATAATTAATGTAAACGGTATTACGAACACTGAGAGCAGTTCGTAAAGTAAGTGTTTGTACCAGTTTGAATAAAAATACCTCAAATATTTATCAAAGTTTACATGTATAATTTCAAATTTTTTAAGCAGTGATTTGGCTTGTTTCTCTCTAAAATTCGTATGCTTCTCTTCTAAACTGGTTGTCGACTTTTTATTATCAATAGAATCTTCTGATGTTTTCTCTTGAAAATTATTTTGAGTGATGGCCGTAATTTGCTTATGCAGGTTATCTAAGTTGTTTAAATGCTTATCAGTGTAAGTGGTTGTAATGGTGTGAGAAAAAAGTGCAGCAACGTGTATTGAATAGGGTATTATTAGATGTATGTTAATGAATAATATGGAAAGCCAATAGGTTAATTTTTTAGAAAACGTAAAAAGAAAAAATTTCTTCCAATAGGATAATATAAAAAAAGACAAGAATATTATTAATAAGATGTTGAGAATAAATGTTGTTGAATCATGCGTTATTGCCAAGATAAGTTGTAAGACCGAAACCGCAATTAATAGATACTCTGCGTGATTTCTAGCCTGCGATGTTTGATCTGCGAGTGCAGTTATTTCTTTACCGATAGTAATTTGTGTATCAACTAAAAAGTTTATACCGAATTCGGCACTTTCTAAAGCTTTGTATAGGCCTTCGATTCCAGAGAGAAAGAATATTGTTTTGGTAATTCGCTCTTCTGAAGTAAACAAATAGGCGTTGTTTTCTCTAAATAATGTGTCATTTACTAGAGATTCAGAAATGGCTTCGGAGTCAAGAAAATTAAATGCAGCAATGAAAGATGTTAAAGCGATTATTATGCACATTTTAATCGTGATAGTTTTTCTTATGTTGGTGAAATTTTTGATGAAGTTGATGGTGAGCTTATTGAGTGATTTCATGGTTGTTATTCTCTAATGTGAGCAAAAAATATTATTTTTTAACATGCTCTTTCCATTAAAAGTGTCGTGATCAACAGAGTTTTGAATACCCTGAAGTTTAAAGCTTTGTGAGTTTTGCCAGAGTAGCCAGTCGTCCACATTCTGTGGCAGGGTGATCTCCTCTGCATAGTCAGATATCCATAAATAATATTCAGTAAAATCCGCGTTAAGATATTCATTCCAAAAATATCGATTTGTATAAATTATCGGTTTGCATTGAGTTTCTTTTTCTATTTTTGCCAGCCAAGCTTTTAGTCGTGTTTGAATTTCGGTTGAACTAACATCACCAGTGATTTCGATATCTACCACTGGTGGAAGCTTATGGTTTGTACCGGTTTTTTCTAAATAGAAGTTGGCTTGGTGAATAGGGTCAATGTCGGGTTCGAAAAAATGATAACTGCCAAACGGTATGTTCAATTGTTCAAGTTCAGATTTGTGCTGCTGATAAGTAGGGTCTATAAAATTATTTCCCTGGGTAGATTTTAAAAATACAAAATCTATTTTTTGTTCTATAACTTCGGTCCAATTAATTTCTCCTTGAAAATGAGAAACATCAATCCCGTTATTTAAAGCAGGTTCTTTTTGTATGGGTGCGGATTTATTTTTATAGCTAATTAAGTTTGAGCTGGTTGTGTTGTCGTTGAAATACAATGTGTGCAAGTTGGGTCTTAAGATCGATATTATGCCAACAAAAATCACCATTGTTAAAATTTTCGTCTCGTTTTGAGATTTTGGCTTTTCGCTATTATTCATTTTATTTAACTAATTACATGTTGAAATGAGCTGTAATTTTTATCGTCTTATTTTGGTGGTAATGTTTGGTCATTCTTTATTTAGGGTTTCTATTATGAAAATAATAAATAAGTCAGCTGAAAGTTCTCAGTTGTATGAGGTAGAGCGTTTTGTAAATAAAGTCGATGTATTTTTTAGTTGTGTGCATGACCTATTTTTTGAGTTTAATAACTATTTTAAAGGTATAAAGATAGCATTTTTAAATCTTAAGCTTCTTCAGGGTAAGGAGTTATGTTTAACCGAGGTAGACTTAAACGCGGCCCTAACCATTGAAAATGCTAACTTGAAAAATATAGGTGTTACTTGTCAGAAACGGGAGGGTAAAATCATTTTCTCGTCAGTGCCAAGTAAGTTATTGTGTCAAGTAGATGCAAAACAGTTACAAATTCACACAGGTTCTCTTGAGTTGGCTGGTAACATTTTTGGTGAAGTAGAGGTAATGCTTATCAAAAATGATGCTTATCATGATTTGAGTTTGCCCATTTTTTTTCGAATTGCAACTGATAAATTTTCAAAATTGTCTATTACGGCTGGAATGAAAAATGCGCTAAATTTTTCTTGGTACGGACAAAGTCTGTCGATAAATGAGGTGCTGGTACAATGCGAGCAGGCCTCGCTATTACATTCTCCAACAGCCATTGTTGGAGCTTCTGGTAGTGGTAAGGTATTGGCTGCTTATAGTGTTCACTGTTTTAAAGTAGGTGTTTACTCACCTTTTATCATTCTGGATTGCTCTAAGGTTGATCTTGGTATATTTCGAGAGACTCTTACTAGGTCTATTAGTTTAGCAGTGGGTGGGAGTCTATATTTAAAAAAATTATCGGATTTAACTAAAGGAACCTCTGATTAACCTAAAAATATTTAGATTATTATTTGAGAATACC
>CALMJT010000085.1 GCA_937864365.1 uncultured Alteromonadales bacterium
AACGGTATTCTCAAATAATAATCTAAATATTTTTAGGTTAATCAGAGGTTCCTATGGTTATAAGAGCAGGTTTAATAAGAGAATTATGTCACATTTTCCGTTATTTGAAAAAGAAAACGCCCCCGAAGGCTCTGTAGCTTGGTTAGAAAAGGCTGAGCAAAATTTTGGTCTTATTCCTAATGTAGAAAAAGTTATGGCGCTTAGCCCGCAATTATTAGCGGGCTACACGTTTATGTGGGATGAGTTCGAAACCTCTTCGTTTGATGCGCAAGAAAAACAAGTCATTTATATGACGGCTAACTTTGAAAATGATTGCCATTACTGTATGCCATGGCACACAATTTTGGCCGATAGCAGTGGTCTTAGTAAAGACGATGTTAATGCCTTGCGCGGTGGTGGTAGACTGTCTAACCCTAAACACAATGCCTTGAGTGAATTTACCAGCCGTATGATTTTAACGCGCGGTAAGGTTTCTAAAATGCAACTACAAGAATTTTTTGACGCGGGTTATTCTGATCAACAAGCGTTAGAGGTGGTGCTAGCATTGGCGATTAAATTAATCAGTAATTACACCAACTCTATTGCTGGTACGCCATTAGATAAAGAAGCCCAACACAATTTGTGGAAAAAGCCTTACGCCGATATTCGTATCGACGGTGAAGATTAATCGCTCATTTAAATCGATAAATTAGCGAGTTAATACAGTGGAACCTCTGATTAACTTATCCATGTTTAATCAGAGGGCTGATTTTGAAAATGCGACTCCGAAATTCTTCACTATCTCAAACACTTGTTGTTCTTGAATTTGACAAGTTATCCTTGTGCAGTGAGAAACTCTAGGCTAATCAAAACATACCTTTCTTAAAGTAGGTTTATTTTAACTCAAAATTTACTATTCGCAGATAATTTTATATTTAGCGTTAGTTTGTTCGATTCTTAATGTTTTTGAATAGATTTTATTTTCTTTTAGTACTTTGTTTGCGGTATCTATATTAGTTTTTAAGTGAGAACTGATATTGCTAGTAACAAATTCTCCGTCATTACCTAAAAGCATCGGTAGAATAAGTTGATCAGAAAGATATTCGCCCACCGGGGTGTTGTTTTTGATGTATTCACGGGTTTTGCCAGCTACCTCTCGTGCGACCTTTTCAGCGGCTAAGCCTTTTGCGCCCAGCGATTCTACATACTCAATAGCGTTACCGCTTTCAATGGTAATACCTACGGCATTACCAGCTCTGATTGAGTTAAGATTTTTTTCTGTAATTTGATTGTCGCGAAGATCGAGTTGCTCTTTAAGCACATTTTTTTCGCGTTCAAAAATATTGTGCTTTAGATTTGAAATATTAACCGTGGCATGTATTTTTTTAATTTTTTCTCTGGTTGTTAAGCTTAATACTTTTGAGGATTCTTTAGGGTAGATTCTACACCGCCATAATCCACCTCCGGCAGGGTAATAACCAGCGTTTTCTAAGTGTGCGTCAAATTTATAACCCAGTTTTTCAACCATGGGTTTAAAACATTCAATTAAGTAATCGTAGCTTGGGGCAAATGGATTGTGTGTGCCACCTTCGAATGTTACGTCACTTATTTCGTTAGTTTGCGTTAATGCTAAAAATATTGTTTGAAAAATAAGTGTTGTACTGCCAGCACTACCAACCGAAAAGTGGAATTTACCGGCTGTTATATCACCTGGTATAAACGTAACTGATTGTGAGCCTAGTTCTGCGTTTACAACCTTTGCCGAACAGACTTCTTTTGCCGCATATATACACGCGAGGTGCTGGCGCATTAAACCCGGTTTTGGTCTGCCAGCTCGAATATTATTGATGGTAATCGGAATTTTTAAACACATGGCAAGCGTTAATGAGGTTCGTAAAATTTGGCCGCCACCTTCACCGAGTGATCCATCAATTAATAGTATTTTGTCCATAGTTATATTCGAATTTTTTTGTTGCTTTAAATTTTTTAGCGTTAATTAGAAGAACACTTCCTTGTGTTAATAAAAAACCTGTTCAATTAAAATTACCTTAACCTTTTACGCAAACCACTTGCTTAAGGGTATAAACAATTTCTACCAAATCTTTTTGCGCTTCCATGACTTTTTCGATCGGTTTATAGGCAGAAGGTGTTTCATCAATTACGCTGGCATCTTTACGGCACTCTACATTTTCAGTGGCCTTTTTATGCTCTTCAAGACTGACGACTTTTTTCGCTTGCGTACGGGACATAACTCGACCGGCACCGTGGCTACAGCTGCAAAAGCTTTCTTCGTTACCTAGGCCGCGCACAATAAACGATTTTGCACCCATGCTGCCGGGAATAATTCCCATCTCACCTTTACGGGCACGTACAGCACCCTTACGAGTAACTAAAACGTTTTTGTCGTAGTGGTTTTCACGTGATACATAGTTGTGGTGACAATTTACGGCTTCTATATTGGCTTCAAAGTTAAAGTTTAATACCGATCTCGCAGCATTAATGACGCGCTGCATCATCACCTGGCGATTAATTTTTGCAAAATTTTGTGCCCATTCAACCGCTTCAATATAATGGTCAAAATGTTCAGAGCCCTCGGGTAAATACGCAAGATCACGATCGGGTAATTGAATCATCCAGCGTTCCATTTCTTTTTTCGCAACTTCAATAAAGTGCGTACCAATTCGATTACCTACACCGCGCGAGCCGCTGTGCAACATAAACCATACGCTATCGTGTTCATCTAAACACATTTCAATAAAATGGTTTCCAGTACCCAGTGTTCCTAGATGGTTTACATTATTGGTATTTTTTAAAACGCGGTGCTTTTCTTTTAAAACATCAAATTGTTGCGATATAGGCAGCCAAGCTTGAACCACATCTTCCGGTAAATTATGCCAAGCACCAACATCGCGAGTGTTTCTACCGCGACCAGAACTTCTGCCATGGGGTACGGCTTTTTCAATCGCACAACGCATTTCAAATAGGTTATCGGGTAATTGGTTGGCGGTCATATTGGTTTTAACGGCCATCATGCCACAACCGATATCAACACCTACCGCCGCTGGAATTACCGCGCCTACCGTTGGTACCACGCTACCAATGGTCGCGCCTTTACCAAGGTGTACATCGGGCATTGCGGCCACCCATTTATGTACAAACGGCATTCTGGAGATATTGGCCAACTGTTGTTTAGCTTCTTCTTCGAAAGCCACGCCGCGTGTCCAGGTTTTAATTGGTATTCCACCAGCTTCCATAATGTCGTAGTTTCTAGTGCTCATAATCATTCCATTTATATACAGGGAGTTTTTGTGCTTTGCATAATATTGTTGTTATACGACTCGATAATCAGTGTTGCGTTTTACTATCGATCTTGCTTTTTACAGAGCGATAGCTGTGCCAGATATTGAATTTGAGTGATATATATTTGGTTTTTGATCAATAAATTATTGAAATATATAGAGAATATATTGTTTGGAAGGATTCTGAAGATTTTCTCGCTACTAATCATCGCAGTGATAAACCTATCATATATATTATTCGTATATCTAAAAAGATATGATTATATATCCGTGGGTTTACCGGTTTTTCGTGTTGAGTTGTTAAAGAGTTGGTTATGAAAACGGTTGTTATTGGTATTTTAGGTACGGTTCTGGATAACCGAGGGCAGGGCAAAAAACGCTGGGAGCGTTGGCGGCCAACGGTGTCTATTTGCCAGCAAGAAGATGTATTGATCGATCGTTTTGAGTTGTTGCTGGATAAAAATTCAACACGACTGGCCGAGCTTATTGCGAAAGACATTGCTGTGGTGTCACCTTCTACGAAGGTTAATTTTCATTTTATTGATTTTAGTAATCCGTGGGATTTTGAAAGCGTTTACGGCTCACTCTTAGATTTCGCACGTTCTTACACATTTAAACCGCAAAGAGAAAACTATTTTGTTCATATCACCACCGGCACTCACGTCGCGCAAATTTGCTTGTATCTGTTAAACGAGGCGCATTATTTACCCGGTAAACTGCTGCAAACATCGCCGCCTCCGCGTGATAGGTCAGCAGAAGGTAAATACCAAATTATCGATTTAGATCTTTCTAAATACGATCAAATTGCCTCACGATTTAAAAAAGAACACCAAGAAGGTACTGACTATTTAAAAGGTGGAATAGAAACACGCAACAAACAATTTAACGCCACCATTGCGCAATTAGAAAAGGTGTCTATCAAATCAAAAGAACCGATTTTAATTATGGGCCCCACCGGCGCGGGTAAATCTCAACTGGCAAAACGAGTTTACGAACTGCGTAAACAACGCGGCGGCCTTACCGGTGAATTGGTAGAAGTAAACTGCGCAACACTGCGTGGCGACAATGCTATGTCAACGTTGTTTGGTCATAAAAAGGGTTCTTATACCGGTGCAACAACCGACAGGCTTGGATTATTAAAACAAGCCGATGGAGGTTTACTGTTTTTGGACGAAATAGGCGAGTTAGGATTAGACGAGCAAGCAATGTTGTTACATGCCATCGAGACTAAATCTTACATGCCGTTAGGCTCCGATAAACCAATAACGAGTAATTTTCAAATTATCGCCGGTACCAATAAAGATTTAACGTTACATGTTGAAAGTGGCGAATTTAGAGAAGATTTACTCGCACGAATCGATTTATGGACCTATTACTTGCCGTCTTTAAAAGAGCGACTAGAAGACTTAGAGCCTAATATTGATTACGAACTAGAGCGCTACTCGTCTAAAGAAAACAGCTTGGTATCTTTTAATACTAACGCTCGATCAAAATACCTGCAATTTGCACGATCACCACAAGCTAGCTGGCGAGGTAACTTTCGTGACCTTAACGCCAGTATTATTCGCATGGCTACCTTAAGCAGCGGCGGGCGTATTAACGAACAGGTCGTAACCGAAGAAATTGCTCGTCTACAGAAGAAATGGCAGCCTAACTCAAATACGGTTAATCACCAAAAAACACAACTAGAGGATCTTAAACAACTTATAGGTGATTCTGCCTTTGAAGAGCTGGATTATTTTGAACAAGCCAAATTGTGTATTGTTGTAGACGTCTGCCGAAGCAGCAGCAATATGGCCGAAGCCGGCAGGATACTGTTTAATAAAAGCAGAGAGACCAAGGCATCGAGTAACGATTCGCACCGCGTTAAGCAGTTGCTAGCAAAGTATGATTTAACGTTTGTGCAAAAAAAATAAGTGAAAAATTATAAAACCTTCAATTTAGTCATCCATAATGTAATCGAAGGTTTTATCTTAAATATCAACTTAAAAACTGGTTATATTGTTTTTTCGGCAGACTTTTTAATGGAATAAAAGTCATCAAGGATACCTAAATACTTTATAAATTTTTTGCAATTTGAAAAGTTAATTTATTTGAAATCTTAATCGATGTTCTCCGGTAAAAGGATTTTGTGTAATTACTAAAAGGCTGCAACTTGATGATGGTTCGGCTCCGCGTGAAAATGTATAAATACCACCCATTCTTATTGTTGACCAATTAAATCTGCAGGATTGAAATGTAATAATTCCCGAGTCTACTAAATCTCCTGGTGTTCTTGATTCATGTATTGACGGAGGATCATTAGATATGAGTACTGATGGAATGGCAGGATAGATTGAACCAGAAACATTAGTTCCGTTTATCAATTGTTGGTCTCTATTTTTTATATTTTCGAACTCCACTATGGTTACCACATCTGCAAGGGATAAGTTCGAAAAACTTGTGATAAAAATAAGTCCTAAAATATATTTGGTGATCTTCATAATTTTTCCAGTTATTTAAAGGGTTTTTTCTTGCTGAATTTCTACAGGGGTTTTATAGCTTGCTAGAAGCCGAAAACACTTTAAACTAAATTTTCTAAGTCGATAATATA
>CALMJT010000086.1 GCA_937864365.1 uncultured Alteromonadales bacterium
TTATTAACAAGCCCAAGGCCGTACGTGCCGTGGCTAACGCCAATGGTTGCAACCGCTTAGCAATTGTAATTCCCTGCCACAGAGTAATTGGTAAAGACGGCAGCCTCACAGGTTACGCGGGCGGTCTCGAAAGAAAACGTTGGTTACTGGAACATGAAAAAGCCAACAGTAACCAACATTAATGGAATGGAATCACCGATGGAGAATAAAAACATTTTTCGATGACGACCTTAAAATTATCGCCACTCAAAAGAGGTGTTTACGTTCATCGGATAAATAAATTCTCTGAAGTCTGGCTCAGTTTCTAACGCCGGTTTAAATTCTATTCGATAAGTAGAACGCTTAAACTTCTCGGTATCTCTGCGATCGAGCTTTTTACTATCGAAATCAATAACTTCAGACTTTACGACCTTACCATCACGATCAACCATCAAGAAGAATAATATCTCGTTGTTGGACTGGCGAAACTCAGTACGCGCCGCTTGAATTTGTTGTTCGGTAAAGTGGAAATCTGGAATTGGCGTTTTTACTCTTCCACACCCCCACAACAAGAAAAAACAACTCAATACAATAAAAAACTTATAATAACCAAATCTAATCATAGATTAATTCCACTTTAAAATTTTCAGACACAAATCACGATTAAAACCGCCATCTCACCACCAATAAATCCAGCAAGTTTTTAAACGATTTATCACCCAGACTCTTTATATTCAGAGCTTTTACACATAAAAATTTCTGAAAAAAACCTACTTTATTCGACCTTAATTTAATCACTGAAAACTCTGACTAAACCTAAGCCTCCAGCAACACATCCATGTGCCTTTAAAAATAAACACATTCGGATTTTATTTTCTTAATCTCAATTGAGTTAACCACCCAACATTAGTTTGAAAACTTGGACACTCAGAAGGATGAATATGGCCGGTGAGCGTTGAATTGCTGGCAAACGCGGTGAGAATCATAGAAAAATAAATTTCTCCTTCCGGCGTGGTTTTATCAAAGCCGATATAGCGATTTGCGGTCGCACAAGAAGGTAGATTTTGAATATCACAATCTAGAGCCACATGAGCGTTAACCGGCCCACGAGTTACAATTTCCACAACTTTGCAGTTTTCAAAGTCGTACGCATAAGACAATGAAGAAAACATTAATACAAACAATGCAAATATATATTTCACAATAATTTCCTTTTATACATTCCAGAACACATAATACTGCTTATTTTTTTTGAAAAATTCACACCATAAAACTTTTAGGAAACTCTGATTAACCTAGAGCTTCTCGCGACACAAGGAAGTGTCGCCAATTTCAAGAACTGTAAGTGATTGAAATTGTGAAGAAATTGGAAATCGCATTTTCAATTTCTGTCCTCTGATTAAATCATGGATGAGTTAATCAGAGGTTCCTTTAAAAAATCAAACGTCGTGGATCATATAGCAAGATTTCACCTTGGTTAATATCCAATACGTATTTTTAGATATTTATCCAAAAAACCTAAAACCAAAGATTAATCAAATAAACTAAAGTGTGAATTATGGATAGATTTGAGAATTAAGATTTCTGACGAAAAACGAGAAATAGATTGCACACATTCGCAGGCATTTATCGCTAGACAGAGAAAACAAATATCGTAACTCTGGCGAAGGTAATGTCTTAATAAGGGGTCTAAGAAGGGTAAATACAAGGAAAGGAACCTCTGATTAAACCTTGAAAGCACAAATCAGGGGTTCCTTGGTTATGAAGATTTAGTGATTACAATTTATAGATTACCGCTTACTCTTTTTCAGATTCTTTTAAAAATTCACGGGCATCGTTTAATCCACCCACATTTTGCAAATTGGTGTACCCCAATTCTTTCATTTTGTTTAAAGCAATATTAGAGCGATGACCCGAACGGCAATACAAATACACTGGAGTGTCTTTATCAGGGACAATCCCCAGAATTTGATCTTCGATTTTGGTGTGTGGAATATTCAAAGCACCATCGACATGGCCCGATTTGTATTCTTCGAGGCTGCGCACATCTAACCAAATGGCGTTATCTGGAATTTCTGCGGCGCTCTCGTTAGCGGTCGCAAAAGTAGCCGTTACTAGCATAAACATTCCGGCGATTAATTTTGAAGCCCGTTGCAGCATGGTCATAGGTCCCTCGTTAAGTCTGAATTTGTGAAAAACAACGTTATATCGAAAAGTTACGATCTACCAAAAGGTAGACAACTTTATTATTAACTTAGTTCTTGAACAAGTCTTTTGCGTCAATCTGTGATCTTAGTTGGAAGAAAAACGCTTCGGCTAATCTGTTCATCGAAAGCCCAAGTCGATACCAACTGGCGTACTGAATTTGATGATGTTTCTAGGATACGCAATTCGGCACTGAAATCCCCGTGTTCCTAGCGTACAATGCCACCAGTCTATGAGTTTAGGAAAGATTATGAGCGACGATACTACGCACTTTGGTTTCCAAAAAGTTAAAACTTCCGAAAAAGCCGGCCGCGTTGCCGATGTGTTTCACTCCGTCGCCGCCAAATACGATTTGATGAACGACTTAATGTCCGGTGGTATTCATCGAATTTGGAAGCGTTACACCATTGAAATGTCTGCGGCACGTCCAAAGCAAAAGATTTTGGACATCGCCGGCGGTACCGGTGATTTAAGCTACCAATTCTCTCGCATTGTTGGCCCAGACGGCTTAGTGGTGCTCGCCGATATTAACGATTCAATGATCAAAGTGGGTCGCGATCGCCTTACCGATCGAGGTGTGGCGGGTAACATTGAATACTGCCAGGCAGACGCACAGTACTTGCCGTTTCCAGACAATACCTTCGATTGCATTACCATTGCCTTCGGTCTTCGCAACGTAACCGATAAAGACATGGCGCTTGAATCCATGTATCGCGTGTTAAAACCAGGCGGTCGTTTGTTGGTATTGGAGTTCTCAAAACCAAACAATCCCGTGGTGGAAAAAATTTACGATCAGTATTCGTTCAGACTTTTGCCAATGATGGGTAAGTTAGTTGCGAACGATTCCGAAAGCTATAAATACCTAGCCGAAAGCATTCGCATGCATCCCGATCAAGAAACCTTGAAAGGCATGATGGAAAACGCCGGATTTAAAGAGTGCGAATACCACAACATGACTTCTGGCATTGTGGCTTTGCACAAAGGTCTGAAAATTTAGGTCTTAACGTTTAGTTTAATGGGTATCTAAGATGTTTGGCCCCACGGTAACCACCACAGCCCTGGCTTCAGTGCAGCTGATGATCAATCAGGCACTGAAGTTCGATCCCGTCAGTAAGCTACGTTTGCAATCTCTCGAAGGTCGTCTGGTACGGTTGACCATTAACAACCCGGCCTTCGTTTGCTTTATTACCGCCATTGACGGTGAACTAAGATTGCAAAGCCATGGCGAGCAGCCCGAGGCGGAAATTCGCGGATCGCTCAGCGATCTGATTAAAGTCTTTATCGAAGGCAAAACCAATCTTGCCGACTCTCAGGTTGAGATCATTGGCAGTGCTGGGCTTGTACAGCAGTGGCAGGAGTTTTCAAAAGACATCGAAATCGACTGGGAAGAAATTATCAGTCAATACGCGGGTGACACCATCGGCCACCAGGTCGCCGAGGTGATTCGAAGCAGCCACGCTTGGGGCAAAGCCCGTCGTGAGAACATACGCAATCAATTGCTCGAATACGCCATCGAAGAAAAGCAGCTTCTGCCCAACCAAGCGTTATTCAAAGATTTCTGTGAGCGCAACCAACAACTCCGTTTGGATATCGATCGACTTGAAGCTCGTATTGAGCGACTCACCCAATTACTAATCGATGACGAGTCTACCTCGAAAGATTAAGCAACATTAAGGAAGACTTGTGCTCGCCATATTTCGACTTTTGCAGATCATTTTTGCTGCGTTTAAATATCGACTCGATACGTTTATTGAAATCAAACGCCTGCCTTGGTCAATACGCTGGCTTTTATTGCCACTAACGTGGTTACCCAAACCCGAACTGCCCAGAGGCGAACGCTTACGATTGTTCTTTGAACACATGGGCCCGGTGTTTGTAAAGTTCGGGCAGCTCTTATCGACACGCCCGGACCTTATTCCGCCCGATTTGATGAATTTTCTGGATAAGCTCCAAGATCACGTCACGCCATTTCCGAGCGAAGCCTTTGTGGCACTGGTAGAGCAGTCACTGGGTGCACCTATCGATGAGCTGTTTAAAGAGTTCGATCGCGAACCTTTGGCTTCAGCATCTATTGCTCAGGTTCATACCGCAACCCTGCACTCTGGCAAAAAGGTAGTTGTAAAAGCAGTTCGCCCCGGACTCGAACCTACTATCGAAAAAGACATCGCCCTATTGCGAACCGTTGCCTATCTGGCAGAAGCACTCAGCGCCGACGGTAAACGTCTGCACATGCGCGATGTGGTTGAAGATTATCGCCACACCATTTTTGATGAGCTTGACCTTCAACGCGAAGCCGCCAACGCCAGCCAATTACGCCGTAACTTTGCCAATTCTGACCAACTCTATGTGCCGGAAGTGTATTGGGATTATTGCCGTCGCAATGTGATGGTGATGGAGCGCATTTTTGGTATTCCGGTCACTCATATCGATGCTTTGCGCGAGCAAAATACCGATTTAAAACGTTTGGCTGAGCGCGGCGTAGAAATCTTCTTTAAGCAAGTGTTTGAACACAACTTCTTTCACGCAGACATGCATCCGGGCAACATTTTCGTTTCTACTAAAACGCCCCAAAACCCACAATACATCGCCATTGATACGGCTGTGGTTGGCTCACTGAGTCGCGAAGATCAGTACTATCTTGCGCGCAACATCTTAGCCATGTTCCGCCGTGATTATCGTTTGGTGGCTGAGTTGCATGTCTTTAGCGGTTGGGTGCCAGAAGAAACCTCCATTGGTGAATTAGAAGCAGCTATTCGCAGTGTGTGCGAGCCTATTTTTGAAAAACCCTTGAAAGAAATCTCGTTCGGCCACGTGTTGATCAGTCTGTTCCAAACCGCGCGTCGCTTTCAAATGGAAGTACAACCGCAGCTGGTTCTGTTGCAGAAGACGTTATTAAACATCGAAGGTCTTGGGCGGCAGCTATACCCTGATCTGGATCTGTGGAGTACGGCCCATCCTTATATGGAACGCTGGATTAAAGATCGCTTCCACCCGAAAGCGCTGTACAGCGAGCTGCGTCGCTACGGGCCGGAATGGATGGAGAAATTCCCCGAGGTTCCGCACCTGATCTTTAACAATCTCGAACAATTACAAGAATTAACAAAGCTCACGCCAGAAATTAAACGCGCCACCAAAGCCTTGGCCGATCGACCCAGCTCCGGTACTCGACGTAAGCAAATTGCTACCGCCGCGCTCGTCTTGGCCGCGGCTGCCGCGTGGCCGGGCTTTTTACCGTGGCTGCAAAACCTTCCCACAATCACGGTTGTATTGCTCTTGACAGCAGGTGCTGTCTGGTTATTTCGGTAGTCAAACTGGGTTAATTTAGGTTAACCCAGAAAATTGTTGACGAGCATATCTTCATCGATTTCGACAAAGGTTTTCACGACAATCGAAACTCTTTACACTAGCCAGCCTTTGATCTAAGGCAATCAGTTATGGATACAGCGCCCGGAAATAACAGTTCGTCGCCGCTCAGTTGGTTAGATGACGTTAAGTGGACCAGTGACGGTTTGGTACCGGCTATAGCGCAAGACGCAAAAACCGGGCGTATTTTGATGATGGCCTGGATGAACCGTGAAGCCTTAGCAAAAACCGCCGAAACCAAAACCGCCGTCTATTATTCACGTTCGCGCCAAAAGCTGTGGCCGAAGGGTGAAAGTTCAGGTCACGTACAAAATGTTCGTGATATTCAACTGGATTGCGATTCAGACGTTATTGTTTTACAAGTCGAGCAAATTGGCGGCATTGCCTGTCATACTGGACGGGAGTCTTGCTTTTACCGCTCTTTGATCAACGACCAATGGCAAACCCAAGAAGCGGTCATTAAAGATCCAAGCGAGATTTACAAGAGCTAAACTTATTTTACCGCTCGAGAAAAACATCTTTAATTTACTGGTAGTGCTATGTCAGACGTTTTGCAACAACTTACCGCGACCATTCAAGAGCGTATCGAAAACTCGGCTCCGGATTCTTCCTATGTTGCCAGCCTACACGCCAAAGGCTTAAACAAAATTCTGGAGAAGGTTTCTGAAGAGTGCACCGAAACCGTTATCGCAGCAAAAGACGCTGCCATAAGCGGTGATAACTCTGAGGTCATCTACGAGATGGCCGATTTATGGTTTCACAGTCTAGTATTACTGGGTCACATGAACATTAGCAGTGACGAAGTGCTGCAAGAATTGGCGCGTCGTTTTAATTTGTCTGGCCTTGAAGAAAAAGCTTCTCGTCAATCAAAATAACAACAGTTACTCAGCACCTTTGGTCGCTGAGCTCTTAGAACATCGAAGGAGTAAGTTATGTTAGGTGGAATCAGTATTTGGCAACTTCTAATCATTCTTGCCATCGTCGTAATGCTTTTCGGCACCAAACGTCTTCGCTCGCTGGGTGGTGATCTTGGCAGTGCCATCAAAGGCTTTAAAAACGCCATGAGCGACGAAGAAAAGGAAGCCAAAGAGCAGCAAGCTCAAGCAAAAGTGGAGCACAACACACAAAGCACCGCTAGCACCGAAAAAGTCAGCACTCAAGATAAAGAAGCCACTAAGTAACAGGGCTTAGTTGCCGCTTTTTAAAGCTTCAGGGAGCACTTTTGTGTTTGATATTGGTTTTTTTGAAATTCTTATCATTGCGGTGGTAGGTCTGCTGGTGATTGGTCCCGAGCGCCTGCCGCAAACGCTGCGCGATATCGCCCTCATGGTGGGCAGAATCAAGCGCGGCATGCGTGATACGCGTTTAGAACTTGAGCGGCAACTGGGCACCGACGATATTCGTCGTCAATTGCACAATGAAGAGGTCTTGCGAAAACTCGAAGATACTCGCCGTGAACTCAATATGACACTCACAGAAGATACCTTTGCAAATCCATCTGAGCAAAACACCCTGCTGCCCAACGACGCCGCTACAACAAACCCAAGTGCTACAACAAACCCAAGTACTACAACAAACCCAAGCCATAAACCCGAAAACAAAGCGGCATCTGGTTCAGAAAATCACCTACCCGCAAGCAATACCGAGGCAACCAAGTCGCAACCATGACTAGTTACGACAACATCAACAAGGATCGTGAGCAAACGCTGGTTGCTCATTTGGTTGAACTGCGCAATCGCCTGCTCAAGGGTGTTCTTTCAATACTGGTTGTATTTGGTGTGCTATTCGCCTTTGCGAATGACATCTACGCGTACATCTCGATACCGTTAAAAACCTATCTGCCCGAAGGCGCCAGCATGATCGCCACGGGTGTGGCCGCGCCATTTTTAACACCGTTTAAAATGAGCATGTTTGCGGCGGTTATTTTAGCCATGCCGTTTTTGTTGTTTCAGCTTTGGTCGTTTATAGCGCCAGCGCTTTATAAGCATGAAAAGCGCATTGCCATTCCGCTACTGATTTCAAGCGTCATACTCTTTTATTCCGGAATGGCGTTCGCCTATTATGTGGTCTTTCCGCTGATTTTCGCGTTTTTCACCAGCGCCGCCCCGGCGGGCGTAACGGTGATGACCGACATGAGTTCTTACCTCGATTTTGTCATCAAATTATTCTTTGCCTTTGGATTTGCCTTTGAAATCCCTGTCGCGACCGTGCTTTTAATCTGGGCAGGCATTACCGATGCAAAAACCTTAGCCAACAAGCGTCCCTACGTGATCGTAGGTTGCTTTGTGGTTGGTATGTTGATGACTCCACCGGATATCTTTTCACAGGCACTGTTAGCCATTCCCATGTGGATGCTATTCGAGCTTGGCATTCTGTTCGGACGATTTATTAAACCTCGTCAGACAGACGCAGACAGCGAAGAAAATCTAGAAGAGAAAAGTGCAGATCTTCACTAGACAATAAGCCCGTCTATTTCGTACTTGACGGTATTGTTTAGGCAAAGAGGCTTTCGATAAGAGGTCTTTTGGACAAGAGAAAGGTTCAGACAAACTAGACAGCTAAACACGAAGAGAAACGGCTCAGGGTACGAATCACTGAGCCGTAAGACGGATTAATTCAACTCACAGCTGGCTCGGTACTCTTGGCGGGTTACGCCAAACGCGCTTTCACGGCAAGCCAACACTTCGTTAAAAACCGACTGAAAGCTGTTTACGACGTCGGGGTCGAACAATCGGCCAGCATTCGATTTAAGATACTCTAAGGCTTTTGAAACTCTCCAGCCCGGGCGATAGGGCCGGTTAGATGTGAGCGCATCAAACACATCACACACCGCAACGATACGGCTGCACAGCGGAATTTCTTTACCTTTTAATCCCGATGGATAGCCAGTTCCGTCCCAACGCTCATGATGCGTCTGGGCAATAGTTGCCGCCATTTGCATGATTTGCCCGTCTTGGCTGGCCAGCAAACGAGCACCGATATTCACGTGGGAGCGGAGTAAGGTAATATCGTCCGAAGTCATGGGGCCGCTTTTGTACAAAACCTCATCCGGTAATTCGATATTACCCAAGTCATGCAGCGGGCTGGCTTGCTCCAACAAATCACATTCGTCATCGCTTAAACCCATCGCTCTACTCACAATTGCGGCGTACTGTCCAACCAAAGGTAGGTAATCGTGGCGATGAGCTTCTCCTCTCGATTCTAAATTCCGAGATAAAACTTCTACTAATTTCAGCTGAGTTTCGTACAGTTGTCTGGTGCGATCGAGAAGTTTAGCTTCACAAACGTCTAAACGTTGTTGAGCATCAGCGCCATCAACACGACGTTGCAGTTGTTTTTTAACTCTAAAATCTAAATCACGAAAATTTAATGGCGAAAAAAATACTTCATCCATTAAATTTAAAATATTTTCATTGAAGGTATCTTCGAAATGGTTATCAATCAAAAATAACAACGGCATAGGCAATTCAGAAAAATTCGCCTCTGCTTTTAAGATATCGACACTGTGAGAAATTAAATCACTGCCCAATTGAGCATCAACATACACCAAGTCATAATTTTTTACTTGGCACATGCGTTCTAGTTGATCACCACTCTCAATAAAATCGACATTAAGGGCATGTATAGCCTCAACGTAGGATTTCAACTCGTCTTGTAATAGCGGATCACTGACAAACACCAAAATAGAAGCGTTTAACAACAATTCTTGGCTTTGCAGTTGAAAAATGGTTTCTTGGTAAGCCCTAGCCATAGCAATTTCCATTCGCAGCACTGAAAATAAAAACTCGATTACCGATGAATAAGAGTTATTTTGCGCTTGAACTCGTAGACGACTTTAATCCTTGTCGTTACCCCTACCCACACATTTTTCTAATTATTTGTTGAACCCAAAAAAGGATCTCGGGGAGCCCTACAGACATTCATGAGCTAAAAAATACTCTCGATAAGGATAAAAAAAACGCAGAACCGCACACCTATGTAAAGACGGAAACAACGGATTCAACCGCATCGAAAGTTGACTCTCGAATTCACTTAATCAATTTGATTACATACACTTGCAAGCTTAAATACTGCTGGAGTGGGAACCTCCAACCGCTGAGCATCCTGCTTCAATTTCGTTATCTTCCCAAAAGGCTACAAGTTATGTACGTAGCCATAATAACAAAATATTACAAAAAGTATTAACTGTATAAATTAAAAGTCAAAATTTTACGTTTTTTTCGATTAATAAATAAACACAAAAAGCTCAGCGTGATTATTTTTTTAACTTTTTAACAGCTCATTCAAATGTTCGATTTAGCTTGCTCTAAAAACATGAACGACAGTTACGAATAAATCGATTATGGAAAATAAAATGAATTATTCGAACCGATAAACAACGGTTAAAAACTGACTAAATAAGACTACAAATGATAATAAAAGAAAACTGGCAATTTGATTGATAAATCAAAATACACCAAAAGATTGCGCTTTCCTGACAGTTATTACAGTCTACGGTTAGAAAGAAATCGTCGGAGTCGTATATCGTAAACAGATAATTAAGAAATAAAGAAAACTCTGACTAACCCAGAGTCTCCCGCGACACGAGAATGTATCGCCGAGTTCAAGAGCGGTAAGTAATTTAAAGTGTGAAGAAACTGGAAGTCGCAGTGTCAATTTCAGCCCTCTGATTACATCAAGAATGAATTAATCAGAGGTTCTTTTATGTTATACCTCTAACATAAAAGTTACAGGCCCATCATTTAATAAGCTGATTTTCATATCTGCGGCAAAAATACCGGTGGCAATATTGACGTGTTTTTTCTGTATTTTATCAACAAACTGTCGATAAAGTTGCTCGGCAATATCCGGTGGCGCAGCCGATGAAAATCCCGGCCGAGTACCTTTTTTAGTATCGGCAACTAGCGTAAATTGCGACACCACTAAAACACCGCCGTTGATATCCGCGACGCTGTTGTTCATTTTTCCTTGTTCATCGGAAAAAATCCTAATTTTTAAAACTTTATCGACGAGCTTATCAATACTCTCGTTGGTATCGGTTTTCTCGATGCCTAACAACAGCAAAATACCCTGTTGGATTTCACCAACAATCTCACCATCGACAGCGACCGACGCGTGAGTCACTCGCTGAATTAATCCTTTCACAACCTATTCCTATTTCACAAAAAAATCGACGGCGGTAATCTTTGCACTGAACGCACTGGATAATTATGCCGGTGAATCTAAGTCTTTATTAATTCTATGCGCCATTTCGTTGGTGGCCTTAACCAGCGCATCAATGATCCCAGGCTCGCGGCTCGCATGGCCAGCATCACGAATAATTTTTAATTCTGATTCGGGCCAAAGTTTGTACAGTTCATAAGCATTGTCTAGAGAGCAAACCATGTCATAACGGCCATGAACAATGACCCCGGGAATATTTTCGATGGCCTGCATATTGTTCAATATCTGATTTTCTTCAATGAAAGAATCATTGATAAAGTAATGGGCTTCGATACGCGCCAAAGACATGGCCAAATGAGGTTCACTAAAGTGATCGACGGTTTCTTGGCTCGGACGTAACGTTGCGCACTGACCTTCCCACTGAGACCAAGACTTAGCCGCCGCCATTTTCGCTAATTCGTTATCGCTGGTTAAGCGTTTGTAATACGCTTTGATGTAATCGTCGCGCTCTTCTTCTGGAATGAGCTTACAGAAATGTTCCCAATAGTCTGGAAAAACATGCGCTGCGCCGCCTTGATAAAACCAGTCCAAGTCTTTTTTACGGCAGAGAAAGATGCCTCTAAGAATTAAACCTAATACCTTTTCTGGATAGGCTTGAGCGTATAAAAGACTCAGAGTACTACCCCAAGAACCACCGAAGACTAACCACTGCTGCACTCCAAGATGCTCACGCAGTGCCTCCATATCGGCGATTAATCCTTGTGTATAGTTATTTTCAAGTTCGGCGTGAGGCTTAGATCGACCGGCACCGCGCTGATCAAACAGAATAATGCGATATTTTTCGGGATCAAAAAAACAACGATCGCCACTGGTACAGCCACCACCGGGACCGCCGTGTACAAACACCACTGGAATTCCATCCGGCGAGCCACATTCCTCAAAGTAGATTTCATGCGGCGATTCGACTTTCAGGTAGTCGCGATTATAAGGTTTGATATCGGGATAAAGACCTAGCATCGGCGTTCCTTATTAGGGGTTATTACAAGCAGCTTACAACAAACTCTTGAAGTAAAGCGAACGACGATCAAATCTTGAAAAACCTGAGTCTAAAAATTCGATGAATGACCAGCGTAGCAATACTCAAAGCGCCGTTATGCACGTTGTTCGATGAAGTATAGCTACTAACTGGGATTAACTCTGTCTTGTGCTCTTAAACCACAACACAATAGCCATTAACACAAGCTCAGGCTTGTTTAAGAGTTTTTTGGAAGGACTTGCTGCGTTTTCCGTTGGGGTTCAGCTGGTGCACAACTTCTCCGCTGCTACGAGCTTCATCTGTCTTGGGGAGGGTTACCGAATCACCGGTCAATTCTTCGAGGCGTTTGAGTGCTTGGGTGAGGGTTGAGTGAAGGCGCATTTTTAACGCTTGCGGCTGTAAGACTTGTACATTGGGAAGCAGCGGCAACAGTCGCTTGATTAAAGCATCTTCGTTTTGCAACGGCAGATGCAAACAGTAATACCCGTCTTGCCAGAAGCCATTTTGATCCACATGCCAAAGCTGCGATGCAGCCTCATAGGCCGCGTCGCCGCTGAATTTTAGCTCTACCAACTGTGGTCGCTGTTGATTAACGCCGTACAGATTATCAAAGTATTTATCGAGGTTTTTCTGGGCAATTTCTCGGCTTCTTGATTTCAAAACCTCAGCATTAGCAACCCGAGACAAATTGAAACTGCGCAAACCGCGATGCATGTGGCACCAGGCTTCAAGAATCCAGACATTTTCACGATGCACCAATAATTGAGGACATACCGTGCAATGACTGACGCTACCATCACTGTTGTTGTAATGCATGGCAATCTGGCGCCGCTCTAAAACACCCGCGCAAATAATTGAGAACACCTCGTCGAAGGTACGCGCCTGTACGTTAGGAATGTATTTAACGCGTGCATAAAACTGATCAGAGTTTATCTTACGAACACGCAACGCCTGCTCAATAGGAGATTTGAAACCCTCCACTTCATCGGATAACAAACCGCGGCTCAAACCATTAAAATTATTGTGTAAACGCGACAGACTAACGATTTCGCTGGCACTCAACCAGAAGTCCGGCAAATTGTAATTCGCGATGGCGCCTTCTCGGTAACGGTAGCCCTGCTCTTGTTCTGAGAACTCAATAGGCGCCGACAAAAAGCTCTGCATTTGTGCAAGCAATTCCGATACTTCCGATTCTGGTGCTTTTAAATCACTGCTGATGTCTGACGCACTTAGCCAACGACGTCGGGTTTTAAAGAGTTGATGTATGCGCTGTATTTTTTGCAGTTTATTCATAACCCTTAAATCACCCAAATTGTGTATTAATAATCTATTGAACCGATATTTCAGATACCGAAGAGCCAACGTTGCTTATGAACAAAAGCCCATAAAAATCGATAGAAAGCGCTAACTAAAGTAACGTACCAAAAATCGAAATAATATGTGCAATAACAAATCAGTCTAAAACTTGAAAAAACATAACTTTATGAAATAACTACTCGTCGAGCTCTGTATCTTCTGGCGCGTTGAGTTCAACACAATGCCTTGCAGAAATACATCTCGTAAGAAAAATGGCTTAACTGACCGATAATAAATACCTCAATAAAAGCAAAATAAACACCAGTCGAATTTAAAAATTAATTTGTGATGATTTTGTTTTACTTAAATGCTCGGAAAAAACAGCAGTCAATGTCTACATCTATGACTATTTTATCTGTGACAGAAATCACTTTAGCACCGGCAATAACACTTGTTCATGCTGGAGCACATTTTCGTTGTTCATCAATCTAACGGTTAATGCTTTTGTATCGGCATTAATATTCACCAAACCAAAAAATTGAAATCCTTGATCGGGATGACTATTGGCCGTTGGTGGAGTTTTCTGGAATACGACTTCAGGGCCAAAGGTATTATCTAAAACATTAGGGCCAAAACCGCCAGCATGCAAAGGCCCAGACACAAACTCCCAAAAGGGTAAGAAATTTTTAAACGCTGCCTTTTTAGGATTATAAAAATGCGCAGCCGTGTAATGCACATCCGCGGTCAGCCACACCGTATTGTGAATTTCCCGCTCTGCGATAAAACTCAGCAATTCGGCAAATTCTAATTCGCGGCCTTTTGGATCACCGTTATCACCATTTGCGACGGCTTCAACACCGCTGGCATTTTTCCAATCTTCCCAAACCACCAGTCCAATTGGCATGTCACAAGCAATAATCTTCCAAGTCGCTTTAGATTTAGACAATTCAGAACGCAACCAATCCAACTGTTGGCGACCCAATAAAACCGTGGTGTCACCCGACACAGCTTCGAGACCTTCACCATTGCCCGCGCGATATTTACGTAGATCCAAAAAGAAAATGTCGAGATCTGGGCCATAGTGAATAGAACGATAAATTCGACCGGGTTCTTGGGCAACGTACGCAATGGGTGTCATCTCGTAAAAAGCCCGAGCAGCGTGTGCGGCCAAAACGTGAACGGATTTTTCTGTATAACGGCTGTCGTCCAACAAATTGGTTGAAGGTGACCAGTTATTAATAACCTCGTGATCATCCCACTGATAATAGGTGGGCACATGAGTATTAAACTCGCGAAAATGCGTATCTAAAAAATTGTATTTCCACTGGCCGCGAAACTCTTCTAGGGTTTCTGCCACTTTTAATTTTTCGGGCGTAATTAAATTATGCCATGTGCTGCCGTCGGCTAAATGGACGGATTCCTGTAATGGGCCGTCGGCATAAACGGTATCGCCACTGTGAATAAAGAAATCGAGCTCGTGTAAATTTAAGGCACGATAGGTTTTAAAACCACCGCGCGCGGGATCAATTCCCCAACCCTGCCCGACCGTATCGCCAGACCATGCAAAAGCAATATTTCGTGCAATCACAGGTGCGGTTTTGAAGTGACCAAATACGGGCTCTGACGTTGCTTTTAAATCCTCAAGCGCAGCAAAGGTAATTTTGTAATAAACGGTTTTATCACTGAGTAAACGCGTTAATTGAATTTTGCCGGTAAAATCCGAAACCGATAATACGTCTATTGGCGGTAAATGCGTGCTGTTAAAAAACTCGGACGAATAACTGTACTCCACATACATTTTTGCGGGGCGATCACAACGACTCCAAAGTACCGCAGAACTCGCCGAAATCTCGCCACACTGCACACCATCGCTCACCAACGGTCGATTATTCGCCCTAGAAAAAGCCGCAGTGACCGGCCCCGTCAATAACGACAAACCCACGCCGGCTTTTAGCAATGATCGTCTTGGTAAATTCATAACCCATTCCGTATTTTAGAACCGATACTCAAAATAAGTAATCGCTTTGTCATTCACAGCTGACCTTACCTTAGACGAGATAAATGACAAAACCACGGATTTTGAAAAAAGATAAAAACCTATTTCGTTTTTATCTAAATTATGTAAAATGGAGAAAAACACAGGTAATCGCCATGAACACTAGCACCTCAAATACGCCTCTAACCGTTGATTATTACTCCGATGTACTGTGCATCTGGGCGTGGATAGCCCAGCGACGCATCGATGAACTCAATCAGCAGCTTAGTAAGCGAATCGAAATTCATTATCACTATATGGACGTTTTCGGCGATGTTGATGGCAAAATGAATCGCCAATGGAAAGACCGCGGCGGCTTCTGCGGCTTTGCTGAGCACGTTCGCCACAGCAGTGAGGATTTTGAACACGCCCAAGTGCACCCCGATATTTGGACCAAGGTAAGGCCAAAATCTTCGGCGCCTGCGCATTTAATGATTAAAGCCATTGAAAGCGCCTGTGGTGTAGAGGCCTCCATAGATTATGCTTTACAACTCAGACGTGCCTTTTTTTGTAATGCGCAAAACATTGGTGATTGGGATATTCTAAAAACACTGGCACACAATAACGGCCTTGATTTTAACGCCATAGAAATCGAATTAAATAACGGTACCGCCATGGCAAAACTGATGGCTGATTACCAACAAGCCAAAACCGAAGGCTTAAAAGGCAGCCCCTCTTATGTTCTGGATAACGGTCGCCAAATATTATTCGGCAATGTTGGTTACCGAATATTATGTGCAAATATCGAAGAGCTGTTACGCAACCCAACCGACGAAGCCAGCTGGTGTTAACTGTAGAAACTCAGATTCGCTTTTTATAGGAGCCTCTGATTAATTCATCCATGATTTAATCAGAGGAAATAAGTTGAAAATTGTACGTTTAATTTCAGTTATTTAATTGCGTCAAATAATACATACTGAGAAATGATCTTCCAAGCGATGCCATCTATTAGCTCAAAACGACTGACCTTTATATTAAGGCGGCTAGTACCGCCAAATTCACACATAGCAATTTCTTTTTCAGAAAAATAGCATAAGCCCTTAATAAATTCACAAAAAATTACAGCTTTTTTATCGCCGTTAGAAGCATTTCATCAAAATAATCATGATGTGATATGACGCTCCAAGAAAATCTATCAATTATTTCAAAGCGCTTGGTCTTTATGTTAAAAACTTGCCGGGTAGTATTTTCATCGCCATAGAAAATATAGTCTGCCAATGCAAGCTCCTGACGATACTCTTGATTAGCCTCTACAAACCCTTCCATAATAACGTTCTCATCTTGGTATCGTTCTGTCCCATAAATAACTAATCCGTCGTAATCTAATCCATTAGTGAAACTCAAAAATTCCAAATAACCTTTGTCGAGTACGATATTTAAATCTTTTGTTACTCGTTTAATAAAATCCTCTAGTTCATTATTTTCGACACCTAAAAACAAAAATCCTTCCCCCAGCTCTTCACGCTCCCATTTGTGTAAAACAATAAGAAGATCTTTGTAGTTTTTCATTTTCGTAGTTTTACTTAATGTTACAACTGACTTGAACTTTACTTAAATCAGAAGGGTAAATAACGCATGAAGGTGTTAGCCAAAATAAAGTAGTCTTGGTCGATTAAAAAATAATAAGTTTTTTGAGGCTTTCGATCGTCTTGAATGCTGGCCACCACTCGGGGATCTTGAGCAATGGTGAGTGGGTTAATCTCGTCAAATTCACGCGTGCCAATTACAACTCACCACGCTGAATTTTATCGGCGATATCTTGCAATATTTCGATTAAGCCACCGTTAAATAAAAATTGGTCAGTAAAAGAGTATTCTTTCGCTGAGCCGTAGCTTTCTTTACGGTCTAAAGTAATAAAAGAATAACCACCGCCGCGATTGCCGTCGGCATTAAAGTCTCGGCTGAGTTTTATACCCTCGCCATTAATAACGGTTTTATCGTGAAACACGCCCTTGGGTAAACCTCCTTCGGCCTCGGTTTTAAAAAATCGGTGTTGCATGGAATCTAAAAACCACACCAAACCCTGTTTGGGGAATTCAATTTGATAGTGCAGCCATTCACTTTCATTTGTTTCCCTATCTGTAAAATAGTTAGCACTGGCGATAAGCATATAATCTTGATCGATTAAAAAATAATAAATTTTATGAGGCTTTCGATCGTCTTGAATGCTGGCTACCACTCGGGAATCTTGAGCAATAGTTTGTGGATTGATTTCAGCAAATTGTCTCATGAAAACTACAACTCACCACGCTGAATTTTATTGGCGATATCTTGCAAAGTTTCGATTAAGCCACCGTTAAATAAAAATTCGTCGGTAAAGAGATATTCTTTTGCTGCCCCATAACTTTCTTTGCGATCTAAGGTAACGAAGGAGTAACCACCGCCGCGATTACCGTCGGCATTAAACGCTCTACCAAGTTTTATACGCTCGCCATTAATAACGGTTTTATCGTGAAACACACCCTTGGGTAAACCTCCTTCGGCCTCGGTTTTAAAAAATCGGTGTTGCATGGAATCTAAAAACCACACTAAACCCTGTTTGGGGAATTCAATTTGATAATGTAGCCATTTACTTTCACCGGTTCTTTTGTTGGTAAAAAAATCAGCGGTCGCAAAAATCAGGTAGTCACCGTCGATAAGAAAGTAATAGGTAATGTTAGGATTACTGTCTTTTTGTATGCTGGCTACCACTCGGGGATCTTGAGCAATAGTTTGTGGATTGATTTCAGCAAATTGTCTCATTTGTTTGCTCCTTACACGCTTTTTAGGGGAACGCGAGTAACAATGCCCGCTCGCTCTAGCACGCCTAGGGTTTTGGGGTTTTTATCGTAGGTAAAGGTTTCTATAGGGCCGTATTCTTGACCGGTTTTAGGTTCGCCAAAGGGTGTTACTGGGTTATGTGCCGTATTGTCTTTGGTCATACCATTACCCAAAAACTGCTCATTGGCACCCAAAGTGTTGTTCATTTTATGACGTAGATTTAGCAATACGGCTTGGTCTTCATCAAAACCCAAGTTTTTAGCGTGTTCGAGAAATTGCTGCTTATCATCTAAATTAACACCGTCTTGTTTTGCGGTATGCACAATATGTTCATAACCTTGGCTATATTCCTCGGTCATACAGGGCGCAATGAGATGTTCTTGGCCTTCAAAGTCTTCGGCAATTTCTTTTTCTGCAAAGCCACCCAGATTTTCGTAGGTGGGTATAAAACTCACCATATCACCTTCTTGGAAGGCTTGCTCTTGATTGATTAACAACAGTGTGTAATCGCTTTGGGGGTCGTAATCCAACCCCAACGCTTGGGCGATTAATTGGGCGTCGGTATCGGCAAATTCGATTTGGGTAAAGGTGGTGGTCCAATAGGTGCTGGTGGTTGCACCTTCGGGCAGATAACCGATGGTACCTTCATCGGTGGCGTAGCGGGTTTTTACAATTCGGGCAATAAAGCGTTCGGGTTTATTGTTTTGCACAATACGCATTTTGTCTTCGGTGCTGAACGGCGAGCGCGGCAAGGGTTGCTGGGTTTCGCGGCATTCGTGGATTTTTGCGGCGGCTTGGTTTAAACGTTGTATGGCCTCTTCTTTGGTGGCCGGAGGTTTGGGTAGATGGTCGCTCGGGCCGGATTTTTTTGGCGCAATCACGGTGCCTTCTGCTCGGCTGGAGCCATCACCAATAATTACCGTTGGGCAACCGCTGACAATGATACCGCCATGGGCGCTGGAGTCGCCCATTCGAGCAGCCGCTTTACCGTTGATAAACACCGTGGCCGAACCCGACGAGGCTTTGTCGGGCGGGCCAATGCACACAGCCATATCACCCACACGTGCGGCGGGACTACCACCAATAATCACATTGCCAGAGCCTTGCACAATAGGACCACCAACGTGGGGGACAGGCCCCGGTTGAGCTTTTGGGCAAATATGCATATCGCCGATACGAGCGGCAGGTTTTTGCGCCATTTCACACTCCTTTATAAACCTTAAAACCGAATTAATTGTTTTAGGGTGAGTGTGCGTCTTGAAGAAAAAACTCAGGCTGTGTAGAACTGGACGACATTTGTGTATAAATTAGTGAAAGGGTTCTCTAAAACGCTAATTAATTACTACTTTTAGCATTTTATGAATTTTATTTTTCTTTCAGGTTATGCAAAACCGAATAAACGTATTCACAAAAAAACCTTGCATTAAATCCGAGCCGCCCAGAATTGCCAAAGATATTTATTTTTTGCGCAGCGATAAAATATGGTCTTCGGTATCAATTTGGAAATTAAATTGCCCGAGAAAATTCATCCCTAAGAGACCGTCGCTTCCGCCCAAATCACCCAAGTCCATCACGGCAATTTGTGCATCTGCAACGCTAAAATTTCCCACGGTGAGTTTATCCACTTGATAGATGTCGGCATTAGCAATACCACCAGCGGTATTCATTTGTACTGTTGATAAAAATGTAACGCGATTGGCAATGTTAAGCCGATTAAAGCTGTGTCGCGACAAAACCGTTAGCGAAGCGCCGGTATCAATTAGCAAAGACACTCGAGAATTGCGATTTATGGTTAATGGTACCAAGAAGTGATTATTGAGCGGTTGCAGTTGAATTTCCGATCTCGCGAGTTGCCGATTGGCTTTTGCCGGTTCGGGTTCTTTGGGTGTAATTAAAGCCAGTAAATTGTGAGCTTCAAGTTCGTATTCTGGGAAATGACTGGCAGTCTCTAAGGGAATTCGTGCGCTTTCGTTGTCTTCTGCGGCAATGTATATTTTTGCCAACGTTAGTAGATGCTCTATGTTATCTGGTTCTTGCCAAATTAATTGGTCGAGAAACGCGATGGCATCTAACCAGTTTTTTTGTGTTACCAGTTCAGCGATATAATGCTCGGCTTGCTGCTCAATGCTTTTGCGATAACTTTGCAGCCGCGTTTCGGATGTGGTTAGTGTTGTCAGCTCAAAATAAATATCGACGGCCTGGGCAATTTGGTTTTGTGCAACAAATAATTTTGCTTTTAACGCTAAAAAATCTTCGTCATAAGCATTTTGTTCTAACCAATAATCGAGGGCACTTCTTGTGTATTCACTATCGCCGTTTGCTAATTTATTTTCTACGGCCACCAACAATTGTGCTTTTAATTGTTCCGCTGCTTTTGCGTCGGTATTTTCGATCAACTCATAAACCTTGTAGGCTTCATCAAAGCGGTATTCTAAAAACCAAGAGACTGCTAATTCAGAAATTGTCAGTGATTCGGTGGGTGAAGCGGTTTTGCTTGAGGTCTCTGGGTGTGCAGAATTACTGGGTGTTAGTTTAGCCTGAGGCTTTGGATCATCGACGCTCCGTGAGTGTTTATATTGCCAGATATTTACCGCTACAGAAGAGAGTAATAAGACACTCAACACAGTTATCGTCGGTCGTTTCATAGTGGTTTCTAATTTAAAAACATTATTTACTGGCAGAGAAATTATTACTTACAAAAAAGCCACACGGTTTTTACACTCATGTGGCTTTTCGACATTCAAAACATCCAATAAATTTCAGACAATTTTGATTAAATCGTGACTGAATTCATCGCATTCGATCAGGTGCTAGACGCTTGGTAGATCGACTCAATGGCACTGTCTAGCAATGCATTGAATTCTTCGTCGCTTTGCTGCGCCGATAAACCTTCGGTTAATGCTCGCGAGAAGCTCGCGATCATGCCTGGGTTTTCTGCGGTTTTAGCGTTGGCGTCGTCGCGGCTGTAACCACCCGATAGGGCAACAACCTTGATGCATTTTGGATGATCGATACACTCTTGGTAGAAACCCGGCTTGCTTGGCAGTGAGAGTTTCAACATAACCAATTGATCATCGGCAAGTGCATCTAACTTAGCCAAAAGCGCTGCTTTTAACATTTCTTCCGCTTCTGCCTTGGTAGCACTTTTGATGTCTACTTCAGGCTCGATGATTGGAACCAATCCCGCTTCAACAATTTGTAAGCCTACTTCAAACTGTTGTTCAACAACTGCCTTGATGCCTTCTTCGTTGGCTTCTGCAATGAACGAACGCATTTTGGTGCCAAACACTTCTTGAGCTTTGGCTTTTTGAAGTAGCTCAGCGAGATTTGGCATAGGTTTCATAAGTTGAACGCCGTTTTCAAGATCGGCAAGACCTTTATCGACCTTCAAAAACGGAACAACATTTTTTTCTTTCCAAAGGAACGCAGACGATGGCATTCCTTCAATTTCGCGATCTAGGGTGTTTTCAAATAAGATCGCTCCGAGAACACGCTCACCGGTGAATGCAGGGCTGGTAATGATGCGAGTGCGCATTTGATGCACAAGATCAAACATAGCTTCGTCACCACTGTATTGATCTTCTTCGATTCCATAAAGGCGAAGCGCCTTAGGAGTACTGCCCCCACTTTGGTCCAAAGCGGCGATAAATCCCTTTTGCGTTTTGATTTTCTCGAGTTGTTCAGTAAAGCTGGTCATAGTTTAACGCTTCCCATTCGTTGAACTGGCGGGTTGGCAAGTTGATAATTTGTTGGTGGCGAGTTTGCCCAAAACATTTTCAGGCTTTCTCTACTCCGGTATCTAAAAGTACCACAAATTCACCTTAAGTGGCAGCCAGGCAGAGTCCATAACACGTCTTTGCTATGGATTGGGCCTCGTCATCGACGCTAATTTTTTGCGAGAATAGGAAAAATGTTCGAGGAAATCCTATGTCGAGTGATCTTGCCACAACGCTTCAAACACTTTACGCCCGTTTTGGCGAATTACCGGGTGTACAAATTGAAATTCATAAAAGCCTACCGGCGATAACCGTAACCAATGACAAGGCCGTAGCCACCGTGTTTTTACAGGGTGCACAAGTCAGCGAATATCAGCGCCACGGCGAAAAACCGACCTTGTTTTTAAGCAGTGCCAATCGATTTTTACCGGATGTTCCACTGCGCGGCGGCATTCCAATTTGCTGGCCATGGTTTGGCGATTTAAAACGCAATCCAGCAACCATTAGCCAACAGATTGAAGATGTCGAAAACGCTCCTGCCCATGGCTTTGTGCGCAATCTGCAATGGCAGCTCGATGATATTGTGGCATCACCTAACGAAACCACGCTGACGCTGAGCCTTGATGTCACGCCACAAACTTATCCAGCCTGGCCATATCAGGCTCGGCTTTCTTTAGAAGTGCGCGTCGGCGAAAGCTTGAAGTTAACGCTTTCAGTTACAAATACCGGCCTTAGTGCATTCCAATATTCACTAGCCTTGCATTCGTATTTGGCGGTAGATAATGTTGAAAAATGTTATCTAACTGGATTAGAAGACACTGTTTGTTTTAATGCGGCCGAAAATTGGTTAGAGCAATCCCAGACCGACGCGCTCAACTTTACGGAAGAAACGGATTTAGTGTGCCCAACTGGACCATCAACCGTGCACCTGATTGAGGAAGACCAACAAGGTCGTATCGATATTCACAGTCATAATTTACCAAGCTGGGTAATTTGGAATCCTTGGGTCGATAAATCACAGCGTTTGAGTGATTTTAATCCACAGGACTATCAAAAGATGGTATGCGTAGAGTCTGCTTCACTGCTAGACAACGCACCAGAATTGGCGGCAGGGCAAACTGTCCGTCACTACACACAAATTACACACAGCCAGCCCACAAAAATTTAACACCGATAACCAAGGCCTGTATCAAACCCTGGGAACTTATCCACAGCAAATTGAAAAAGCCTTGGATTAACCCGCCTCAAAATTCGAAGTTCTTATCGGCGCTAAATTTGCTCGTATTTAGTGTCGATAAGAACGAGCCTCGCTGACTCTATTTTACGCACTGCATTGTCGCTTAACGCAGCCTTTTCGAGTGCGACTCTACTATAAACGACCATAAAAAATGTTTTTACATTTCGAACAGCGATTTTTGTTTTTTTCGAGCACGCGCCTCTTTTCGTCACCGATTTTTTTTTATATACATAAGAACAAATTTGCCTAACTTTCACACTACCACAATAACGATACGATATTGTTTGTCGCTTAAATTTTTTATCACATATATATGTAAGGCTTTTTCGGTCTAAAGCGTCAATAAATTGTTTGTATTTTAATCTTAACTGATTGAGTACCTGACAGGGCTTAGACCCATATAACAATTATTTTTAGCTTGATAAAAACACCAACGTACATCGCCATTTTTTATTTTTAGGACTTGGCACTGGCAAAAGGGGAATTGTGTGAGAAAGCAAGTCGCTTCGAGGATGTCATTCAAATCTCATCTAAACGCATACGCGGTTCTAGGGCTGTTTTGGGGTAGCCTGCTTAGTGTTTCTGCAAATGCAGCGTTAAATGGAATGTCTGTGTATGAAAGCTTCGGCAAAGAACGTTACATTGCCGCGCTTTATTTAGATCAACCGACTACGGATGCGACTACCGCGTTAGGCATTAATACGAATGCGGTTATGGAATACCAAATTGTTTCCGACAAGATCAGTCCGCGCAGTATGTCGCGTCTCTGGGTAGAAGCAGTTTCCATCAACGCCAAACCCGACGACTTAGAATTCTACGCCAATGATCTCGTTTCACTGACCTCCCTCATCAAAGGCCGTCTTATTCCGGGCGATAAACTTCGCATCGTCAATACCGGCACCGGAGTCTCCGTCGATATTAATGGTTTGCCATTAGGTACCATTGAGTCGCGTGGTCTGTTCCAGTTGCTGATGCAAACCTGGATTGGCCCTGTGCCACCGTCTACTCATTTCAAAGAGCAAATTCTCGCCGCCGGAGATGTTAGTACCGAATTAAAGTCTCGATACGACAGTTTAGCAGCAACGCCGACCAGGCTGGAGCAGATCACAGCAAACTGGCTGGCTGCCCCAGAGGACCCCAGCGAAACAGAGACCGAAACAGTCGCCGTTGCCGCAACACCAGTACCTAGAGCGCAAACGGGATCAACTACACCCCCAACTGCACCCACTCAAGGGAATTCTCAGCGCTTGGCTCAAACTGCCAACGGTAACGGCAATAACAACAGTAGTAATGTTACCAACAGTGGTAATAACAACAGCAATAATGTCAACAACAGCGGCGCACCAGCTCAGCAAGCACCGGCTGAAACCGTCGATACTCCGGTATCTAAGCCACCACTAGAACTTGTTGCCGACGAGCAAGAGTCCGACGATTCTGCGCCGGAGGTGACTCAAATTGCGGAGCACTCCGTAAGCTCAGCAGAGACGATTCGAGAATCGGAAGACGAGGACGCAGCTCAGCCTCTTGCCGCGTCGCTTTCCACATCGCCCGTGCCTCTCACCGCTGCAGGTAACCTACCTGAAGAAGAGGAAGAGGAATCTGAAGAAGATCTTGCCGCCATTACCGCCGAAGATATTCTCTCGAACAAGCGCTACTACGAATCGGTTCGCGACCTGATTTATTCAAACGTGGTTTTTCCTGAACGTGGTTTAAAACTGGGCCGCGAAAGTGAGGTGAGCATTTCGATTCAGCTCGATAACGAAGGCAATGTAATTAACTCTGCGGTTACCGAAGAGTCAAAGTATTCCTTTTTTAATAAGGCCGCCTCTCGGGCGGTTGAAAACAGCAAACCTTTTCCGGCGCCGCCGTTATCACTGTTAGAAGAAGGCCTATATAACTTCCGTATCGAAATTCGTTTTCGTATCTCCAACTAACATCAATTACAGTAAGAGCTTGGTTTAGCCTTGCTCTTGCTGGTGGAATCCAGCCTAGATCGCATTAAAAAACCTTGCGCCTTGTTATTGATTCAGGCTTTGGTTACCTTGGCAGTTTTACTTACATTGAACACTTTGTATGACCGATGATTTTCTCGATTTGGCCAACCACTGGCCAACCTTAGCGAACGCTGCAAAAGCCGCTCAAATCGGTCAAACACTGCCCGAACGTCACGAAAATTACCTCGACTACTACCGACTAAGGTTTGCATCTAAACATCGCTATCTATTTGGTAAGTTATCGACTCAGGGTTATCAAATTGCAGTGCAAAGCTGGCAACCGGAGAACCCTCGCGGCACTGCGGTAGTTGTGCATGGTTATTGGGATCACACCGGTTTGTATCATCACCTAATTCGTCATCTCATTAACTTGAGATTCAACGTGGTTGCCTACGACGAGCCGGGGCACGGATTAAGCAGCGGTGCACGTATCGAAATCGATTCGTTTACTACCTACACCAGAGTTTTTGAGGATATCATCGAGCAAATCCAAGATACTTTGCAGCTTACCGGCCCGCAAATCGCCATTGGCCAAAGCACTGGTGGCGCCGTTATCTTTGATTATTTGTTTACCCATCCAGACCACAATTTCGCCAAAACACTCTTGCTAGCACCGCTGATTCGCATCAAGAGTTGGGGCTTTGTTGGCAACGCCCACAGCTTGGTTTATCCCTGGCTAAAGTATTTTCCAAGAAGTCTGCATCAGGTCGGTAGCCACGACAAAGAATTTGCTAATTTTTTACGCACAGATCCTTTGCAATTTAATAAGGTCTCTATGAAATGGATTGCCGCGTTAAAAGAGTGGATCGCGCGTTTTAATAGTTTCGAATCAAACTCGTCTGAGATAATTTATATTCAAGGCGATGACGATCAAACCGTAGATTGGACGTACAACCTACCACTGGCGCAGGAAAAAATGCCTAATTTGACCGCCGAGATTATTATGGATGCGCAACATAATTTGGTGAACGAAAGCGATTATTATCGCAACCAAGTCATGGCCATTATTGAGAAAGAACTTCTCGCCTATTAGTAATGGAACCTCTGATTAACTCATCCATGATTTAATCAGAGGACAGAAATTGAAAATG
>CALMJT010000087.1 GCA_937864365.1 uncultured Alteromonadales bacterium
TATTGCGTGAAGCTGAAGGGCTGGCGGCTGTGGGGCGAATATTTTGTACGCTGTTAATATCCATTTTTCACCCTCTATATTATCGGCGGAGTAAACCCCGCCGATAAATCACGTTTTAACCTAGAAGACTCAATACAGCCTGTGGAAGCTGGTTAGCCTGCGCTAGCACCGAAGTACCGGCCTGTTGCAAAATTTGCTGACGTGTTAATTCAGCAGTTTCAGCCGCAAAATCGGTGTCTCTAATTCGGCTTCGTGCTGCAGAAACGTTCTCAGAAATATTTTGCAAGTTGGCAATGGTATTTTCGAATCGGTTTTGCACCGCACCTAACTGCGCTCGCTGGGAGTCAATATTGGCAATGGCACCATCGACTACAGCAATAGCATCCTGTGCACCACTGGCGCTGGTAATATCGATGCCTTCAACGCTTTGTAAAACACCAATTGACGAGCTGGTAATTTCGGCAATGTTAGTGCCCCCAACAGTAAACGGCTCACTGGAATCGAAGGTAATAGTACCTACTGCTTCGAACGCGTTTGCAGTGGCATCGACAGTTTGGTTAGCTGTGCCGATAGTACCGTCTGCGTTTACCGCGGTTAATACAATGCTCGAACTGTTGTTAGCACCGGCTCCGTTAACTTCGGTGAAGTTTTGAATTTCAATATTATCGCCATCTTGAGCCGACAAAATTAAATTTCCGTTTTCATCGAGTGCCGCAGAAATACCGTTACTACCCGAATCTGCGTTAATCGCATCACGGAGGTTTTCTAAATCTTGCGCTACGTCACCGCTGGCCGTTAAGGTAACCGCAGTTGTAGTTGAACTGGTTCCGCCGTCACCATTATTAGTACCAATGGTGAATGTTACCGAGTCCGCTGTACCGTTCGCAGTATCGGTTGATAACACAAAATCACCCGCGTTAATTGCCACTTGAGTAATGGCCCGCGCAGAGACACCGGTGGTATCACCCAGTGCGTTAATAGCATCAGCAACCTCGCCTGCGGTATCTGTATTTGACGTTGTAAAACTACCGGTACCAAATGCACCTGTAATTGTAACGGTAGCGCCATCGGTAAACTGTGTACCACCCACCGAGTTAGATACGCTACCTGCGGTTGTACCCGCCGATTGCACGCGATAGTTACCCAAACGTTCGGCAGAGGCATTTGTTAAAGAAACCTCAATGGTTTGGTTTGCATTGGCACCCACTTGGAAAGAGGCTGTACCAAATGTACCATCAAGAACTGTTCGACCACCAAACGTTGTCGTATCGGCGATACGTGTTAATTCTTGTTGTAACTGATTCACTTCTTCTTGTAACGCTTGACGTTCAGACGATGAGTTACTGCCGTTAGCAGATTGCAAGGCCAGGTCACGAATACGTTGTAAAATATCCGTGGATTGTTGCAACGCACCTTCAGCAACTTGCGCCAAAGAAATACCATCGTTCGCATTTCGAGAGGCAATGTTTAGCCCATTAATTTGCGAAGTTAGTCGGTCTGAAATTTGCAAACCTGCAGCATCGTCGGCAGCACTATTAATTCTAAAGCCCGTAGAGAGGCGTTGTAGAGAGACATTAAGTGCTGACGTCGAGCTATTCAAGTTGCGTTGCGTATTTAAAGACGCAACGTTTGTATTGACTGTTAATGTCATTTGAATGACTCCTGGCCCTCTAACGGGGCTAATTGACTGTGAGATAAGATTGTGCACTAAGGCTATCGGCCGATAGCGTAAAAACTTTAAAAATGAAAATTTTTAGGGGAGGTGCCGGTTTGTCTAGCGTTTAAGCAAACTCGGTGGAGTAAAAAGAAGAGAACTTAAGAACAGTTAGAGATAGATAAATTAAAAACGTAAAAATTAAGCTCTATGAGAGTATTAACAATAATACAACGGCAAATACCTGACCTTCCGCGCATTAGCTTTTGCATATGCTTACTTTTATATTAGCGGCCAATTTGGGTTTGTAAACTAAAAAGCGGCAAAAAATCACCGACCGAGTTCACGCAGATATCATTTTCAACCTCTAGCCTCCGATTAAATCAAAGGTGAATTAACCAAAAGGTTCTAAAAGCTACTACAAGGACTTGAAAAATTAGAAGCCTCTAATAACAAGAAAAGCTTTATTAGCGCTCGTCATTTATAGTGGTTAATTAATCAGCGTGACATATTAAAAACACTCGGCATTTGGTTGCCAGAAATGCAAGCATAAGGTAACGGAAGTTCTGATTTACCTGGAATTCACTTAGACTTAAGAATATATCGCTAAGATCAAGAACTGAGAGTGCTTAAAATAATGCTTAAAATTATGAGGGAAGTAGAAATCGCATTTTCAAGATCTGCTCTCTGATTAAATCACGGATAATTTAATCAGAGAATAATATAAATGCACAGATTTAAACAAAGTCGATACTGTATTTAATCTTGATACAACCAATCTAAGTTGGCCGTTAGGCATTTCGTTACTTAGCAATCAAAAACTCAACCAATGCCTTTGTTTTGGTTTCTTGACCCAAAGAACCTGGCTTATATACCCACTTATTTACCGCATTTAATGCAGCTTCATTAAAACCAGACTCAGGGCTTACCTCTAAAATCTTTGAAGAAACGACCTTGCCATCTTCAGCGACTTCTACTTCTATTAGTACCCAACCTTCTATACCGCGATTAAGAAGGTCTTTAGGATAAAACGGAGCTACTTTAATCAACGGCTTTTGGGTAATTTGCTGGTAAGGAGCATCTACAGGAGCAGAAGTGATTGGCGTCGCGCCACAACCCATTAAAATTGAAACCAATATGCATAAAACTGTGTATCTCACAAAAACTCCTAAAAATTTAACACTAAATAAACGTGTATATTATCACGGAGTTTATTGTTGACTACATGAAATTTAGAAAACATGCTCAAAATATATAGATTAAAATTTTCGCGCATATTTTAAATGATACAACTCACGGTATTTCGCAACTTCGCACTCATCCCATTCTAAAATCCCCCATTGAACAGGTTTTTTAGTATCAGCATGAACAAAAGTATCAAACGCAATGGGATTAGGGAATTGTTTCGAATCGACGAACCCCAGCTTACCGTATATTTTCTTTGTTGCAGAATTTTTTACATCGTATAATCCGAAAACTTTTTTCGCACCCTCACTCAGTACATATTCCGCAGCAGATGCAAATAACAAGGGTGTCGCCTTCTTATAATATCGTTTATCTAGGCAATAGGTATTCATATCCATAGCCAAATCATCGCACATATATTCATACTGCTTACCATGCTCTGTTGTTCCGGCTTCAAACGGAAATACCAACTCATCTGACCGTTTATTAACCCGCAAAGTAGTAGCAACAACATTATTTATTTCTACGTAAAAATAAATTCCACTCTCATGGTATTTTTTATCTATTTCTTCGCTGTAACCTTCATAGCCAGCATTATGCAAACGATCTTTATGCAGTCCGCGAAGATATGAAGCAAGTGCGAAGGTTTCATCATTTACCGGAATTTTATAACAAGCATACCCATCAAACTCGGTTACTAAATATCTATTATCACTCAACAGTTTCATGTAAACGCTCGCAATAAATGAATTAAAAAATAAAGGAAACGCTGATTGATCCAGATTTTCCAGCGACATAAGGATGTGTCATCATTTTTAAGAGCAGTAAGAAATTGAAATTGTGAAACAATTGTAAATTATATTTTCAATAACTGTTTCCTGATTAAATCACGAATCAATTAATCAGCGAAACCTAAAAGTACTTCTGTTTAAAATGTTCCATAAAATTAACAGAGAAATCATTTTTTTCAGTGCACAAATCAGCAACTATCAAAAAAACACGACAATATTATTAACACGATAAATACTGCGACAACCCCCAAATACCTCTGTACATGAAACACATCAAATATGAGTCTATTAAATCGTAACTTGAGGGAAATAGTCTACGGATATCGACTGTTCTCTATGAATCCGTGATACTTACATGATTTTTGTTCTAAACAATCCAACTCTATAAAAGAGAAAAGAACAAAAATAGATTTTAACCCTAGTTCTACTGACAAATTTTTAGAACGAATAATTCAAACCGACGTAAACTATCACGATTTAAGCTTCCGTTATTTAGAAGAAGAAACAAACTGCTTACGAACACAATTTTTAGAATTGATTTATTAATTCTCAACGAAACAAAAGCATATCTATATTCTGAGATAATAAGTACCGTGTCTAAATAAAGCTAACTGAAAAACTGTTAATATAAATTTTAAGAACATCTGAATCATGTTTAAGAAATTCTGATTAAATCATGGGTGAGTTAATCAGAGCTTCCTTTAAGTCAAACAATCAATTTACAGTTTTAAATGTTTCCGCAAAAAAAAGGCCGCTCAATGGCGGCCAAGATCGTGAGATTGCAGAGATTAAAGAACCTATTTTTATTGTTATCCACCCAACAAGCTGAGGACTGCTTGGGGAATTTGGTTTGCCTGCGCAAGAATTGTGGTGCCAGCTTGTTGTAGAATTTGGCTTCTTGTTAATTGCGCGGTCTCTGCGGCAAAGTCTGTGTCTCTAATTCGGCTTCGGGCAGCCGATACGTTTTCAACAATGTTATTTAAGTTGGCAATGGTGTTTTCAAACCGATTTTGCACCGCACCTAAAATCGCCCTTTGACTATCGATGGACGATATTGCCCCATCAACAATGGCGATGGCATCTTGCGCTCCATCGGCGGTGGTAACGTCAATATCTGCAACTGTTTGTAAAACCCCAATGGTCGCCGCCGTAATTTCTCCAATGTTGGTACCGCTAAGCGTGAAGGGTTCATTGGAGTCAAACGTAACTGTACCAATCGCCTCAAAGGTATTTGAGGTTGCACCGGATAAGGCGACGTTTGCGGTACTAATGGTATCATCGGGTAATACAACACTGAATGTTACCGACGAATCGTTTGCGCTATTGTTGCCGTCAATTTCGGTAAAACCCGTAATCTGAATATTGTCGCCGTCTTTTGCAGTAACAATTAAATTACCGGTTTCGTCAATTTGTGCCGACAAACCATTGGTACCCGAATCTGCGTTAATCGCATCACGAAGATTTTCTAAATCTTGCGCGGCATCGCCGGTTGCGGTTAACACAATATCGGTTGTGTTAGCAACGCCGTCACCATTATTGGTTCCAATCGAGAAACTTACCGAATCGGCAACTCCGTTGGCGCCATCAAAGGCTATAGATATGTCGCTTGCGTTAACGGCAATTCTATTAATTGCACTAGCACTAACTCCGGTTGATTGCGTAGATGCATTAATGGCATCGGCAATGTCTCCGGCGGTATCGGTTGTTTCTACCGTAAAGGTCGAAATACCAAACGGGCCAACAACACCTACTGTACCCGCGGTAAAGTTAGCACCGCCAATGGCATTACTAATACTTCCCGCTACCGTCCCTTCGCTATCAACTCGATAATTACCAAGTCTAGAAGATGACGCATTGGTTAATGTTACTTCGATGGTTTGGTTTGCTTCGGCACCCACTTGGAATGACGAGGTTCCAAAAGTGCCGTCTAGAATTCTTCGACCACCAAATGTAGTGGTGTCAGCAATGCGAGTGAGCTCTTGTTTAAGCTGATTAACTTCTTCTTGCAGCGCTTGGCGTTCACCGGCGGAGTTACTACCGTTAGCCGATTGCAATGCAAGATCACGAATACGTTGTAAAATATCCGTTGACTGTTGCAATGCGCCCTCTGCAACTTGAGATAAAGAAATACCATCACTGGCATTTCTTGCGGCAACGGTTAAACCGTTTACCTGTGATGTTAAGCGGTTTGAAATTTGTAAACCGGCTGCATCATCACGAGCGCTATTGATACGAAATCCTGTTGATAAACGTTGTAAAGCTACGTTTAGGTCACCAGAAGATTGGTTTAAATTACGCTGAGTATTCAGCGAAGCGATATTGGTATTTACAGTTAAAGTCATGGTTCTACTCCTAGCCCCCTAGGGGATTAAGATCCTCGTTACAATCATTCACAACCGGGACATCGGCTCTAAAAAATTTTACTTTAGGGAGGAATTTGTAGAAAAAGATTATTTTTTGCTCACCGACCGAAATTAATTTTCATTAATAGAATTTAATTATGATCAAATTGGTTTTCTATCGAAAATTAATTGCTCAAGTTTTTAAATTTACGTCGAGCGATTTAAGAAACCATTTGTGTGCTTTTACGTGTATTTTAGAAAAGCTGGAGAAAAATTACCGTCGAAGCTAGGTTTCTACACCTAAATTTAGACTGGCTAAATAATTGCTCTGTTGCCTTTATTAATAATTTATCAATAAATCAAGGCTAAAGATGATTGAGCAACTGCAAAAAGCGGTAGAAAGCGGCAACACAGCGGAAATGCGGCAAATTATTGCCGCTTTGAGTGAAAAAAATCACTCCGTTGTAGTATTAATCCCGCTTATTAATATCTGTATGAAAGAGCAGCAATTTGATTTGGCTCTTAAAATTTTTAAGCAGGCTATTCAGCAAAATCTACATCCGAAGCAAATCGTACGACTTTTAAATGAAGAATTTTTCAAAGGGCATTCCCGTTTAGCCATCGATTTTTTAACCATCGCCTACAATGAACTTCCAAATAATAACGTTATTTGTGAATATTATGTAGACCGCCTGATGTCGCTTGAGCATTACACTCAAGCAGAAGATGTATTAAGTCAGATTATACAACAACGTCCTGAGCCTATTTATCTGGCTAAGCTGAGCGAATGTTATTACCGTCAAGCAAAATTGCATGAGGCAAAAGCAACCGCTTTAATCGTGCAACAAATGTGTCCGCACTTGGCAAAAAGTTATATCAATTTAGCAGTAGTTGAAAAAGCGCTTGGTAACTTGAGTACCACGGCGCAACTGCTGCAAAAAGCTATAGAGATCGAACCGGATAATTTTTACGCGCACATAAATTTTGCGCATTTAGCACTCTTGTCTCATGAATTTGAGCTTGGTTGGCAAGAATACGAGTATCGCTGGCAGGATAGTCATTGTATTCAATTGGATTTACCACTACCCAGCTGGAACGGTGAGCAAGAGGGACATTTGTTATTGTGGGCCGATCAAGGATTGGGTGATCAAATCATGTTTCTGAATTTAATGGCTAAATTGCAGACCGAAATCACGCTAAAAATAGATCCTAGATTAAGAACATTAATTGAACCACTATTGCACGAACGGGTTCACTTTATAACTGATGAATACCAAGGTGATTACAGTGAATTTGATTTCTGCATATCGCTTGGATCACTCGGTCGATACCTTGTGCGTAGCATTGACGATATACAACCACAAGCGATCTTAGCCAAAGTACCTCATAGCATAAATTCGAAAGCTCAATTAGAAAGCGAACTTAAAGCAAAAATTTACCACTTCTTTGATATAAATGATGACGCCGAGCAACCTCTTTTTATTGGCATCAGTTGGCGTGGCGGAAACTACCGGACAAATGCGTTAGGAAGAAATATACCGCTAGAAATACTCTCGGATTTACTGGAAGCATTTGTTGGAGATCAATCTATAAAGTTCATTAATCTTCAATACGATGCAACAAGTGACGAAATAGAATTGCTTGCAAAGAAAGGTGTCTATACACCCGATTTTGATTTAAAAAATGACTTGGTTCATCTATCCATACTAATGACTTCATTTTTAACCAAGTTTATCAGCGTAGATAATTCAATCGTGCATTTAGCTGGCGCTCTGGGTGTTAACACCGATTTATTACTGTCATCTTTAGCCGATTGGCGCTGGTTTTACGAGTCCGACTGTTGTCGATGGTATGAGTCAGTGAGAATCTGTAGAAACCTGCCACTTATCGGTTGTAACTCTTTTGACTGCTTAAATTCAGAAAATCAAACATTATCGAATCAACAAAAAATAGCATTAACACAATTAAAACATGACTTTTATGCGTTAATATTGGATGTAAAAAATATCCATCAATAACTATTGAAAATCCAATATTACTTCATAGTTTCCTAACTCTTCTAAAAATACGCAGTTAATGATTATCTCTTTGTACAGACATAACGGATTAAATCAAAGTTAATTAGATCACGGACGCTTATATTATAAACATTTTTAATAACAGCAGTTTTGTTAAAGTGCGTAAATCGTAGATCGCTAACTATATTGCATGTGATACAGACAAACTTGAGATTAACAATGTCTATTCAAAAAAAGTTTATAACGGCGCTGACTATTGCTACCTTAATTATAGGTTTGTTATTGATAGTGTTTTCTTGGGAGAACGAGGTTTCTAAAACCGAAAAATTCGTTGCGGATCTTGAGCAAGACATTTTACACGATATTCGCACCGTATTAGATATAACCAACTCAATTATGTCTGAACGTGTCGCTAGCAGTATGAAACTGCTAAAAGAACGCGGCGCTGAACTTGGCGCTGCTAGATCTGGTGAAGAGGTAAATGTTTCAGGAACTCCGTCTACCAACTTGTACCTTGGTAATAGACCCATCGCCAATAATTACGATCTCGTGGATGGATTGACAGACATAATGGGAGGCACTGCGACCATCTTCAGCAAACGTGGTGAAGATTTTATTCGTATTTCAACCAACGTCATGAAAGATAACGCTCGTGCTACGGGCACAAAATTAGCCGAAAATAGTAAAGCAATGACGGCTATTAAAGCAGGTCAGACCTATTACGGTGAAGTCGATATTTTGGGTAAACCTTATTTGACGGCATACGAACCCTTAAAAAATATATTTAACGAAACTATTGGTATATGGTATGTCGGTTATTCGGCGAATCTTGGCGCTATGAATAACGCCATAGAAAGCACACGCATATTGGAAAATGGCTTTGCCGCGTTAAGAGACGCTAAAGATACAGTCACTATCTCTTCGTCAAACGTCACAAATGATCAGGTACAACAAATTATATCAAACCAGTCCACTGAATATAACCTCAAAATAATACCGTATGAACCTTGGGGCTACGACATTATTGTTGCAACAAAAAAATCCGATATCCGTTCAAGAGCATTTGATGCCGCCATCGTAACGATTATAGAAATCATTGGTGTGCTTACCGTTATTATTACCGTTGTGATGTTTTTAACGTCGAATTTGGTCAGTAAACCCTTGAGATCACAAATTAAAGCCATCAAAAATCTTGCCGATGGCGGTGGTGATTTAACCGTACGATTTGCGTCAACACGCCAAGACGAAATTGGTGTTATGGCGAAAGAGTTTGATCGACTTCTGGCCAGCTTACAGTCAACCATGAAAGAAGTAAGTGATCAAACCCGTGCGGTATCGGCAACATCTGAGAGCCTCACTGAATATTCCAGTAATATGTCAGCTGTTCAAGATGAACAAAATGAGAAGACCAAATTACTGGCTTCAGCGGTGCATCAGCTTTCGATATCAGCAAATCAGGTTGCGGAGAATACCGAGGGCGCTAAGAAAATTACTGAAGGAGCCTACGGCAACGTTAAAGTGGGTTCTGATTCATTACGTCAAACTTCTCAAAAAATTAGGCAACAGGCTCGTAACATTGAAGAATCCGAAGCTGTAGTATCAAAATTAGCGGAACAAAGTACGAATATTTCAACGGTATTGGATGTTATTCGAAACATTGCCGAGCAGACCAATCTTCTTGCTTTAAATGCTGCCATTGAAGCTGCACGAGCTGGCGAACAAGGACGCGGCTTCGCCGTAGTTGCCGACGAGGTGCGTTCGTTGGCGAGTAGAACACAGGCTTCTACTCAAGAAATTAACGACATGATTCAGAAACTACAACAACAAGGGAAACACGCTACCGATTTAATGCAGGAAAATCGTCAACAGGCAGCTCAAAATGCAGAATTAACCGAAGAAGTTAGTAAGAATTTTATAAATGTACTGAGCTCAATGGAACAAATAAATCAATTAAATTCCGAAATTGCCCAGGCAGCCGACGAACAAAAAACTGTGTCCCACGATATATCTCACAATGTTGAAATCATACACTCTTCAGCCGCCCGAAATAATGAAATTGCGCAATCAACACAGTATGCCTGCAATGATTTATTTGGCGCTATTTCTCAATTGAAAAATCTGATAGAGCGGTACAAACTGTAAAATAACTATTAGATGCCGAACGCTAGCATTAACCCCTAGTTGCTGTAGGTTTAATTTGTATCTGATATAACGCGCGTTTAGAACACTATTTTACAAAGTTCATAAATAATCTATTTAAAATTTTTCGATATTGGAAACTATAGGAAGCTCTGATTAACTCATCCATGATTTAATCAGAGCACAGAAATTGAAAATGCGATTTCCAATTTCTTCACAATTTCAATCACTTACGGTTCTTGAAATTGGCGACACATCCTTGTGTCGCTGGAAACTCTAGGTTAATCAGAGTTTCCAATAAATTCTTTAGAACATAACTAATGTCGAAAAATGGGTACCGCACTTAACGGTCTATTATAGATTCAATTAGAGTCACCTAAAGAACAACAGTTATTTCATTATCTGTTAACGAAAGCATTTTTTTAAAACCTTGCCTAATTATTTATTCTTTTAGAGAAAGAACCCCATCAAAAACCCTTCTAAACAATAATTTATCATTATTAAAAGATCGTATATTGTCGATAAAATCACAGTACTGACGATCAATAGATGACAAGAAAAGCGCGCAAACAAATAAAATCTTGTCGCATTTTTTGATAGTGTATTTGATGTAAACCTCTTTCAAAAATATACCTTTATCACTAATATACCGTTCATTAATGATTATCAGTCAGCGATACTCATTCTATCGGTAATCAAAAGGAAATATAGATTGAACACTAGAGAAGTCATCACTACCCTACCCGAAAAAAGGTTAGTCGATTTAAATACCTATAAGCGTAGAGAATTGCTTGAAGTATTTTTGCAATACGATGTCCCTTTTCTGAGTGCAACCGTAGAAGTTGATATTACAACAGTAAGGGAATGCGCCAAAAATAACGATCTTAATTTGTTTACCTGCCTACTTTATTGCCTGACAAAAACGGTGAATAGCATACCCGAATTAAAGCATCGCTATATAAATAATCACCTTTACGAATTTGACTACATAGAACCAGGGTATACAGTATCGCAAGCTGATGGAACTTTTAGCTTTTGCGATTCTAAATATGTTTCACGCTTCGAACGTTTTCATCAAACTATTTTAAACGATATAGCTCAAGCCAAAGAAAGTCCCGATACCGGCGTTAAAGACAAATCTCATATGTTTTTTGTTTCTAACATTCCTTGGATTTCATTTACACATTTTCAGCAACCGTTTTTTCGCCCCTATGGGTTCAATCCGGTGGTTACTATTGGTAAACATATTGATCGTGATGGCAGACGTTATGCCCCCGTTGCTTTGCAATGCCATCACGGCACCGTCGACGGATTGCATATTGGTTTGTTTTTTAACCGTTTAGAAGCCTGTATTTCTCAATTTGAACAGCTTATAGACAATGTTGAGCCAGTATTCGACTGAAAAACACCAACTGCGTGCATTTAGTTGTAACTCGTTAACGATTTGGCTCTTACATCTTTTTAATCCCAGCTAAGAAGTTGAAGCCAACTTCTTAGACGTTTACACTGCTGCGAACTATTTTTGTGAACATAATTCGGAGTATTTTGTGAACCCAGCTAATAACAGCAAACTCGTCGTAATCAGTGGTGGTTCTAAAGGTATAGGTCGTGCCTTAGTGGATAAATTCTACAATGCAGGCTTTACCATCGCGACCTGCTCTAGAAACATCAACGAACTAGAATCGTTGAAATCTGAATTAGATTTAGAAAAACGTTTGCATATATTTCAGGCTGATCTCGCCAATAAAAGCGATGTTTGCGCTTTTGCAGATTATGTTTTGAGCTTAAACCTGCCAATTCAGGTATTAATCAACAACGCGGGTAAATTTTTACCCGGCGAAGTTCATTTAGAAGAAGAAGGCGTGTTGGAATCGCAAATAGAAACTAACTTATATTCCGCCTATTATTTAACACGTCATTTAATCGAAAATATCAAATCTCAAAAAAGTAGCCATATTTTCAATGTATGCTCTATTGCCTCATTAATAGCCTATGCAAATGGCGGCTCGTATACCATCAGTAAATTCGCACTGTATGGTTTTTCAAAAGCTTTAAGAGAAGAGATGAAAAACCATCATGTAAAAGTAACATCTGTCTTACCGGGAGCAACCCTAACCAGCAGCTGGGACGGTGTTGATATTCCAGAAGAAAGATTTATACCCGCAGAAGACGTGGCCGCATTAATGTTTAATTGCTTTGAAGTCAGTGACAGAACCGTTGTTGAAGATTTACTTATTAGGCCACAACTGGGCGACATCTAGCATTTATACATTTTGCTAAAATCTGCCTAATTGCTTAGAAAATTGAATCAAGTAAAAGAGTAATCTCTAAATACAAATTATATTAGCGATTACTCATTCATCGTTTTTTGTAAATCCAAGATATTTAGCCTCTCGTTAGTGATCATTTTTATAACTTTAAAAAGAT
>CALMJT010000088.1 GCA_937864365.1 uncultured Alteromonadales bacterium
TTTACTCTTAGGTCTCTTACATGCGATATTGTATCTTTGATCCTTGAAATAAAAATATATATCAGGTTCACCAAATTTAATATCAAACCCCGCTTGCAAAAAAATACTTGCAACTAATAATTCAAATTGTGTATTTCTACCTTTAGAATCTTTATTGCCTTTAGTTTCTGAAATTCCATCCGTAGTTATAGCTTTTATGACTAGCTCAGGATATTGGTCACCTAAAAAAATTATTATCTTGCCAATTTCATACAGTTCATGGTGCACTAAAATATTTTGCACATTTGAGTTATCGTTATCGCCTACAATTTTAATTATTTCTCTTATTCTATTTGAATTCGATACATTATGAATCTTTAAAAAATCATTTATTCTCTTTATTATTGCTTTCTTATCAACAACACCAGTCTTGGTAAAACTCCTCTTCATTGGTTTTTTCATACTATCTTCCTTGATTTAATTTAACTTTCAAACATCGAATTAATTCTTCGAGGTAAGGAAAAACACAGGCCACAGCCATAAACACAAGATACATAGGTAGGTAACCATTGCCGCCGGGTTTTTCCTGTAATTTTTCGAAGTGCAATTGGCCTTGCCAATTTAATTGGATTAAGTCTACCAACACCTGCCAGTTAATGACCAAAATAATAATCAATAAATACAGCGGTAAAGTGGCTAGATAACTGTGGGCGTGCATTTCCCAGATGGATATTTTGCGAAGATTTTGCGCGTAATTGACATCCCAGTGCGCGACCAGTTCGTGAAGTATTAACGCGGCGAAACAGATCAATAATATTAATACGTTTACGCGATAACTTAGGCACAAAATAATGGGAATCCCTATTTGTATTCCCATTACGCAATGCATCAAACTTTCTTTTACGCCGGAGGTAACTTCAATATTAGTGGCTTTGTGACAACACCAATCCACAAAACCTGCGATTCCCCATAGGGGCAAAAATAAAAACAATAATAAATTAATCAGCAGGTCTGTGGTTTCCACTATGTTGCATTACCTTTGCGTTTAGAGAGCCGTTTTCTTTACATTGAATAGTAAACTATAGAACACCGGTACTAGAATGAGTGTTAACAGGGTTGCGAAACTTAAGCCCGCCATAATGGTAATGGCCATACCAATAAAGAAGTCGTCGTCCAGCAGCGGAATCATACCCAAAACCGTTGTTGCCGCGGCCATTAACACCGGCCTGCTACGCGAGATGGCCGAATCCACAATGGCTTTATAAACCGGCTTACCTTCGGCTTCATCAAGGCCAATTTGCTCGATTAACACAATCGCATTTTTGATTAGCATGCCCGATAAGCTCAAAAAGCCCAGTAACGACATAAAGCCAAATGGTTCGCCAGTGGCGAGCAATCCGAAGCTTACGCCGATTACAGCAAAGGGTACGACCAGCCAAATAATGACGGGTTTACGAATGGAGTTAAATAACACCACCGAAATTATTACCATCAATATAAAGGAGCTGATAATCCCACCTTTTAATGCACCTTGTGCATTACCGGACGATTCGAATTCACCACCCCATTCCAAAAAATAACCTTCGGGTAATTCTAGAGCTTCTACCTTGGCCTTGACTCGTGCGTGTAATTCGCTGGCAAGTTCGCCATCTACGGGTTCTGCGCCGGTAGTAATGGTTAGGTGACGGTTTCTGCGATGAATCTGCGGATTTTGCCAAAGGGTTTCAAAACTGTTCACCACCTGCCCAATGGGAATGTAGGCGTTGGCACTGGCGCTCCAGACTTGGATATTTTTAATTTGCGAAATATCTTGGCGTTCTACCGCTGTAGCACGTGAAACGATGGGAATTAACTCGTCGTCTTCGCGATAAACACCGATGCGTTTGCCAACAAAGTTGGTTTGTAGCGCGCCGTTTAGATCATCTCGTGACACTCCAGCTAATTGCGCTTGATTAGGCGCGTACACGGGATTAATGGTTTTAACGGGTTGACGCCAGTCGTCACGAACAACAATACCACCTTCGGATTCGAAGATTTGCTTGGTTTGCTGGGAGAGCTTACGTAGTACCTCGGCGTCGTCGCCACTGAATCGCGCTTCGATAGAGCTTTTTGGTGCTGGCCCTAAATTAAAACGCTGTACCTTGGGTTGTGCATCCGGGAAGTTATTGGCGAGATAATCACTGATTTTTGGAAATAAACTGTTTATCTCGGGGTATTTATTGACTTCAATTAATAAAAAGCCGTAGCTGGAATTATTAATTTCGGGTGCGTAGGTCAAAATAAATCTTGGTGCACCCTGGCCAATAAAACTCGATACTGATTTTACTTCGGTTTGGCTGCGAATAAATGCTTCGATTTGTTCAACGTCTGCTCGGGTTTCGCGAACATCAGAGCCTTCTGGCAACCAATAGTGAACCATCATAAAGGGCATGGTTGATTTTGGGAAAAACGAACCTTTAATTTGCCCAAATCCGTAAACCGCCACACCCATTAATAAAACAGAGGCAATGGTGGTTAGCGCACGTTGATTTAAGCAGCCCACTAAAAACTTTTTATAGGCGGTGAATAAAAAGCCTGAGTACACATCTTTTTGATTATCGGTGGCGTCTGTTTCTGGAATCAACCAATAACACAGCAGCGGCGTTAAGGTTAAAGCCAATACCCAGCTGGTTATGAGTGAAAACAACATCACTTGGAAGAGGCTACGACAAAATTCGCCGGTGGAATCATCGGACAGACCAATCGCAGCAAACGCTAAAATGGCGATGAAGGTTGCACCTAATAATGGCCATGCGTTTTGTTCCACCACGATTTTAGCGGCAGCGAGTCGCTTTTCACCCTGTTGAATTCTTACCAGCATGCCTTCGCAAATAACGATGGCGTTATCGACCAACATGCCTAGGGCGATAATTAATGCCCCCAAAGAAATTCGCTCTAGTGCAACGCCTTCGAAGTCCATTAATAGAAAGGTTGCTACCACGGTTACCAACAAAACAATGCCGATAATTAAACCCGAGCGCCAGCCCATAAAAATCAACAGCACTAAAATAACGATACTAATGGCTTGTACAAGGCTCCATACAAATCCGTCGATAGCACGTGTTACTGAATCGGCTTGTTTTATTACAGGCTCGGCTTCTAAACCAATAGGAACTTGCGTTTGCAGTTGATTAAGCCGCTCTTCGATATTTTCAGCCAGTGTAATTACGTTGCCGCCAGACGCTGTAGAAATCGCTAAACCGATTGCGCGTTTACCATTAAAGATCATTTGTGCTGTGGCGGGATTTACGTATTCGCGTTTTACGGTTGCGATGTCTTTTAAAACAATTAAGCGCCCGGCGCCGCTTTGGCCGGGAATAATTAAATTCTCGATATCTTTAACGGCATTAATACCGTTGGCGGAATTAATGCGAATATAATCGCGGCCAATTTTTACTTGGCCGGCTTGGGCTACAGAGTTTTGTGTGGTAAATAATTGCGCGATGGCTTGCGGTGTAATTTTAAGTTGATTCATGGTATTACGGGAAAATTCAACGTAAATCGCTTCTTGCTGCACGCCCCATAAATCCACTTTGGCAACATCTTTTACCAACGATAATTCTTTGCGTAAAAATTTTGCGTATTCATACAATTCTTTATCGCTATACCCGTCACCGGTTAATGCGTAAACAATGCCGAAGACATCACCATAGTCATCGAAAATTTGCGGCTCGCCTGCACCCGGCGGTAGATTTTGTTTTACGTCATTTATTTTACTGCGTAACTGCTGCCAAATTGCCGGTAAGGTTTTTTTATCGTATTGATCTTTCATCGATACGGTAATGGTTGATAAACCCGCCTTAGAAACCGAAGTAACGCGTTTGAGTTGCGGTATGCGCTGGATTTCGGTTTCTAATACATCGGTAACTTGTTGCTCAACCTGCTCAGGCGTAGCGCCCGGATAACGGGTAATAATTAGTGCGTCTTTAACGGTAAACTCTGGGTCTTCTAATCTCGATAAATTAAAAAACGCAACCACGCCGCCAATTAATAAAGCAACGGTAAGAACCAAGGTAACGGTTTTTTTCTCTATAGCGTATTGAGCGATATTCATATTATTGTCTCGCTCTTACAAGTTGTCGCCGACATAGAGTTTTACCTTGTCGCCTTCGTGCAGGTAATTTGCTCCGGCGGTGACTATTCTTTCGCCTTTATTTAATCCCGAAATAATTTCGATATTTTCTTTCGATAATTCTTTTGCCTCTACCACTCGCGACTGAGCTTGCCACAATTCGTTATCGATCTGAGTTAATACCCAGACTTTGCTTTCTTGTAAATTATCGATATTCGCAATAACAGCGCTTTCTGGAATCCAATAGCTTTGTGCAGTTTTGTCGTCTGTTTCAAGCAACACTTCTACACTCATACCCGCAAATATTTTATCGGTTTCATTTTTGGTTAAATTTAAAATCACTTCAAAAGTTTGCGTAACAGGATCTACCTCACTGGAATATTCCCGCAAATCCAGCGCGTATTTTTTATCGGGTTCATTGCTGGTTTTTGCAAAGGCTTGTATTTGGTCGCGTTGGTTTTCAATTGCAACGATTCTATTTTCGGGAATATTAATGGTGACTTCTAAGGTGTTCGGATTTTGTAAGCTGAGAATTGCCTGCTTTGCTGTGATGTCTTCGAAATTCTCGACGAAACGACCAGCGATAACACCGGAAAACGGCGCCGTTAATTCGGTGTCTTCTAGGGCTTTTTGAGCTTGATCTAGATTTGCCTCGGCAATATCACGCTGGGCTTTCTTCTGATCGTATTCCGATTGTGATACCAGCTGTTTTTCTAGCAGCGGCTCCATACGACTGAACTCTGCCGATGATCGATCTAACTCTGCCTGGGCGGCTTTGACTTCGGCAGCGTAATTACGCTGGTCTAGCTTCGCTAGGACCTCGCCTTTTTTTACACTCTGCCCGGCTAGCACATTCAGCATTTTTAATTGGCCCGAGACCTGAAACGATAAATCGACCTTTTCGAAAGCTTGGACTTTTCCTGGAAAAGTCCAACGCGGACCACTCACAGACTCACCCACGACAATGGATTTTACCGGCCTAATTTGCTCGGTTTTACCAACCTCTTTTTGGTCGTTGCAGGCCGAAACGCCAGTAAGGGTTATTAGGATAAAAAGGTACTTAAGGGGATTTTTGAAAACAGACATGAGATTTGCTCAATCCAAATGGGGTCTTTACGATGCTTTTTAGATTTTGGCTGAGAGCCAAATAAATTTGGTTTAGTGTAAGGGATCGCAACAATGCTATCACTGACCAATTACCGCAATTTGTATGATGTTTTTACGCAAACAAGACGGTTTTTATTACCGAAACCGGTACACAGTTTTACGCTCTTTACACGGTTTTAAATTTATCTACAGATACCTGGGGATTAATTGTTTATAAACCGTGTGTAGCTTGTCGGTATTTTTACGATTTTTCAGTAGCGGTTTTCAGAGGTTTTTAAATAAAAAACCCGGCGTTAGAACCGGGTCTTGATGATTAGAGCCTAACTATGCTCTCGAAACTAGTCTTCAGATGAAAAATGTGTATTTATAATAAAAGAACTTAGTTTAGTTTTGAGTTACATTAGTAAATGCTCTCCAAAATATCTGTGTGAAATATCTAGATATATTAATTTCGGTATTATGCTTTCATTTTTTGTTGCTTGGGGCGATTAGAATCGACATCGTGTGCGTTGCTCTTCGCATTTGAATCTCTAGATGATGAATTCGTGGAGTATTTGGTTAAAGAAACTTCTTTCTTCCAATCAGGCCAGCTATTTACCATCTTTTTAGCTCTTGTATGATTTTCGCTTAGCTTCATCTTTCATCCCCTTTATTTATATTGTTCAACTCATTAACTAGAGATACTTCAGCTTCAAGATATGAAAGTGGAGTCATTGGAACTCTAAGTTCAGCTGATTTTCTTTCCCAAGTTGCTAACCCACCTTTGGATTTTCTCTTTAATTTTCTGCCACTACTTAGATGCATTGAGAATAGATCAACAAATCTCCTAGGTCCAACACCTACAAACTGTCTAAATATTACTTTACTATTCGAGCCTGATCCGTTCGAACTTATTGAGTCCGAGTGTAACTTTTGAGCATAGCTCTTTGGATAAGGTTCAATATAAACGACTTCTTTTATGCCTGCTGCCACAATATGCTTTGCGCAATTATGGCAAGGATAGGTAGTAGTATATAGAGTGGCATCTCTAACCGATACGCCATTACGAGCGGCTTGGATTAATGATTCCATTTCGGCATGAACGGCTCGACCATACTCGGTCAGGTCCATAATTCTAGACTCACTCAACCGTTCCTTAAGTTCGTCTATTTTAATCTTACCTTCAACTTCTGACAGATCACCACCAACTATGCAATTAATGACATCCTCTAGAATAGCCTTCTTTTCTCTTTCATTAGAATCATAACCTTCGATATAGTCCCGTTTATCGTCTTCCGTTGGCCAATATAGTCCGCCGCCAAATCTTGGGACATCATTTGCGCCTGTTGAAACAATATCGGAAAAACCGTTCATGATTACAGAACCGACTTGACGAGAAAGATCTGCTGATCTTAAAGAAGCAGCATATGCCATAAACATCGCGTATTCTTCGTGTGTTGGTGGAACAACTGGTTTCGAAAACAATAGATCTATAATTCGACCTAGCTGGCTAGAAAGTCTCTCGGAATCATCGGTGTTGACGAAAGCATCTGCCATTTGAAAAACATCTCTGGTTTGCTGTCCAAACTTTCGCGCATCCGCTTCTAATCCTAACTTTTCCTTATCGTCACGTGCAATAAGCCTGTCTAGCTCTTCCTCGGGAACCCCTTTCAACTCCTTTAGATAATGTTTTCTACTGGTTATGCTTGCGGACACACCTAAAAGAAAGAACCCTCCGCCATAAACTTGTCTGAGAGTTTCCACTTCATCAGCATGTTTTAGCGAACGTATCACATGGACCTTCCTCTTAAATGGGGCTCCCGTTTCAGGTCTTTCAGCACTTATTGCATCAATAGCGGCTAAAGCGTAAAAGTCTCCTCTGCGATATTTTTTTCGTAATTTGGTTCCAGCTTGCATAGCTTTGTCTAGTCTGCGAAGCTCATCTTCAGATTTCGAAGGTTTATCTTCCATATATTTCTGAGCAATCTTGCTAAGGTGAATAAAGTTCATTTCATAGCGAAATTGCTGAAATATCGAGCCTAGCCTATTTTCAACGTCCTCCAAATTAACCCCAACAGGGCTTACCAAACCGAGAACTAACTCACAATCTTTTGCATAATCATCCATTATTTATAAAAAATCCCTTTAAAAGTAAGAGTTAAACTATTTTTATCTCATAGTTAGTTACGAAAACGCGTTTACGTATAGTTGGGCATTAATTTTTCTATTCTGTAATGCGTTGCAGCTCGTATCTTTTATAAGAATATTTTTTCCAACGTATTGAAAAACTTTTTTGGATATTCATTATTTAATTTCTAATCTTTTTATCGAGTGTAATCCTAACAATTTTTAAACATCCAAATTCGAAACCGCCAATGCGTTTGTTTCAATAAATTCGCGTCGCGGTTCCACTTGGTCACCCATCAGTGTTGCAAACATTTGGTCGGCACCAATGGCGTCTTCGATGGTAACTTGCAGCATACGGCGGGTTTCTTGGTTCATGGTGGTTTCCCAAAGTTGCTCAGGGTTCATTTCACCAAGGCCTTTGTAGCGCTGAATTGCGTAACCACGTTTGGATTCATTCATTAGCCATTCTAAGGCCTGTTTGAAACTGGTGGCCGCTTCTTGCTTTTCGCCGCGCGCGATAAATGCGCTCTCTTCCAATAAGCCATCAAGCTTTTGGCCTAATTCACAGATAGAACGGTACTCGGCACTTTTGAAGAAATCTAAGCCAAATCGGTAATCGGTAGGCACTCCGTGGGCGGTGATGGTTACCTTTGGTAGGTAAATGTTACGTTCCACATTGTGTTCTGCGGTAATTACATAGCTGGCGCTGCCCGAACGGTTATCGACGAGCATTTTGCCTTCGAGTTCTGCACACCATTTGGTTACTTCGCTTTCTTGGTTTAGATCTTCTGCGGCGAGTTTAGAGATGTATATGGTTTGCTCTAGAACATCAGACGGGAAGACTTTATCCAGGCGTGCAATGGTCGCCATAACAGCTCTGTATTCGTTGACCAATGCTTCTAATGCGGAGCCTTGAATCGGTGGTGCATCGGCATTAACGTGTAATGCCGCGCTGTCCATGGCCGCTTGCAACAAGAACTTAGTCATAGCGTCGTCATCTTTGAGATATTGCTCTTGTTTACCTTTGGAGATTTTGTACAAAGGTGGTTGAGCAATATAAACGTGACCACGCTCGATTAGCTCGCGCATGTGGCGGAAGAAGAAGGTCAGCAATAAGGTGCGAATGTGCGATCCGTCCACATCGGCGTCGGTCATGATGATAATGCTGTGGTAGCGGAGTTTATCGGCGTTGAATTCTGAGTTACCGATGCCGCAACCTAAAGCGGTAATAAGAGTACCAACTTCGGCGCTGGATAGAATCTTGTCGAAGCGGGCTTTTTCTACGTTAAGAATCTTACCCTTCAACGGCAGAATTGCTTGGGTTCTGCGGTCGCGACCTTGTTTAGCAGAACCACCCGCCGAATCACCCTCTACGAGGTAAATTTCAGAGAGTGATGGGTCTTTCTCTTGGCAGTCGGCGAGCTTACCCGGTAAGCCTGCGATGTCTAAAGCACCTTTACGGCGGGTCATTTCACGCGCCTTACGTGCGGCTTCACGAGCGCGAGCCGCGTCTATCATTTTAGAGACGATGGCTTTTGAGTCGGCTGGGTTTTCCAATAGGTAATCATTCAAGGCGTTACCCATTTCTTGTTCCACCGCCGCTTTTACTTCTGAAGACACGAGCTTATCTTTGGTTTGGGAGCTGAATTTTGGATCAGGAACTTTTACGGAAATGATCGCCGTCAGACCTTCACGGGCGTCATCACCGGTGGTGTTTACCTTCTGTTTTTTCGCAAAACCTTCGTTCTCGATGTAGTTGTTCAAGCACCGAGTTAGCGCACCACGAAAGCCCGCAAGGTGAGTACCACCGTCTCGTTGAGGAATATTGTTGGTATAACAAAAGATATTCTCTTGGAAACTATCGTTCCACTGAAGCGCAACTTCTACGCCGATGCCATCTTCGCGAGTAGTGTTGAAGTGTAAGACGTTGTTGATTGGAGTTTTCGCTTGGTTTAAGTGCTGAACAAATGCTCTTAGACCGCCTTCGTATTCAAAAACTTCTTGTTTACCACTGCGCTCGTCACTCAACACAATACGAACACCTGCGTTTAGGAAAGATAATTCGCGCAGACGTTTCGCTAAATAATCAAAGTGGAACTCGATATTGGTGAAGGTAGCTGGTGAAGGCTTGAAGGTCACCGTGGTGCCGGTGGAAGACGTTTCGCCAATGATACTCAGCGGCGCTTGCGGTACACCGTGATGGTAAACCTGTTCGTGTACTTTTTTATCGCGACGAATGGTTAGGGTGAGCTTTTCTGATAATGCATTAACTACGGATACACCCACGCCGTGCAAGCCACCAGACACCTTGTAGGTGTTGTCGTCAAACTTACCACCGGCGTGTAACACCGTCATGATTACTTCGGCTGCCGATACGCCTTCTTCGTGCATTTCGGTTGGAATTCCACGGCCATTGTCGCTGACTGTGACGGATTCATCAGTGTGAATAACAACATTGATTTCGGAACAGTGGCCAGCTAAGGCTTCATCGATGGAGTTATCGACAATCTCGAAAACCATGTGATGGAGGCCTGAGCCGTCATCGGTGTCACCAATGTACATACCAGGACGCTTTCTTACCGCATCCAAACCTTTTAATACTTTGATACTGGATGAGTTATAGTTGTTTTCTTCTGTCATTTCATTTTCTCCGTCAGACAGCAGCGAGATTAATGGCGCTGTCTTTTTCCAATTCTTTGAATATTCCATGTTCCACGTGAAACACTTTTATATTCTGTTCTGTGGCGATGATATCGCTGAAATATGGTAGATCTACTCCGGTAACAAACAATTGACTACCCAAATTCAAAAACTGTCGCAGCAGTATCTTGGCTCTATTCTTATCGAGCTCCGCCGGTAAGTCATCGATCAATATAATCGGCGCATTACCGAAAATATCCTTGTAGCAATTAGCTAACGCTAAAAAGAAGCGACAGACTACCGTTTTTAACTGGCCTCGGGAAAGCACGTCCGTTACTTTTTTACCGCCAGTGGTAAAAAGCAGGTCCGCACGATGAGGGCCTTTCTTTGTGGTCTGATAGCGTCTGTCTTGATCAAAGGATTCCAACAAACATTCTTTTAGACTTTGATCGTGCTTCCATCCTTGATCAAATCTGAAATCTAACTCGAAGTCTTTCTCGTGCGTAGATAGTTCGTTAAGTTGCGTCGCCAAGACTTCAAAAACCTTAGCTCGATAGCCGGTAATCTTTTCGCCGAAATCGGAAAGCTGAGGTGCCCAGATATTCACATCGCGGGCTTGGGTTTCCTTCAGTTTCAAAAGAGCATTACGTTGTTTAAGCACCTCACGGTACGACAACCAGTTAACGTGAAAATTTTGTTCCACGTGAAACACTAACCAATCTAACAAACTTCTACGAAACTTAGAGCCACCCGTTAACAACTCAAAAGACTGGTGATCAATCACCAACAAAGGAATTAATCGAGCCAGTGCTGAATTATTCTGGAGAGGTTTTTGATTCAACCGAATAGAGCTACCCTTGCCTATCGATTTCTCCACACCTATTTTGTAGAGCGTATTACCGTCGCTGGCTTCACCAAAAACGGTCGCCGCCTTGTGCTCACGAGCTATGACAGGCGTTGTTAAATGGGATCGAAAAGATTTACCGCTGGAGAGTATCGAAAGAGATTCGAGAAAAGATGTTTTGCCGCTGCCATTTAAGCCGCAGATCACGTTCACCGAAGGTGAAAAGGTTAGATCTAACGGCTCAAGATTTCTAACGTTGCTGACTAACAAACGCTTGTAGTACAAAAATTTTATCCAAGATAAGTTACATACGCATTGGCATAACAACGTACATCGAATCACCACCTTCTGGCTCTTCAATTAACGCGCTGGCGTTAGAATTAGAAAGCGTAAATTTTATGGTTTCACTCTCCAATACGTTAGTGACGTCTTGAAGATAACTGACGTTAAAACCAATTTCGAGCTCTTCACCGTGGTAGTCCACAACCACTTCCTCGTTAGCTTCTTCTTGCTCCGGATTATTTGCGGTGATGGTCAGTAAGCTATCGTTAAGCAGAAGTCGAACACCACGATATTTAACATTGGATAAGATGGCAGCCCGAGAAAACGCTTCGCGCAACTCAGCTCGTGGACCAAATACAATCTTATCGCCACCACGGGGAAGCACACGTTCGTATTCGGGAAACTTGCCGTCAACCAATTTAGACGTGAAGGTAAAAAACTCGGAGCTGACTTGGATATGACTGGGACCAATACCTATGTCTACGTTGTCTTCGTTGTCGTCAAGCAAACGGGCCAATTCCGAAATGCCCTTGCGAGGCACAATGCAGCTGTAAACATCGTTAATACCGGTTTGTAGTTCGGTATTTTCCGATAACGCAAGTCGATGACCGTCAGTCGCAACCACGCGAAAGCGGTTGGCACTGATTTCCCACAGCATACCGTTCAAATAATACCGAACATCTTGCTGGGCCATGGCAAAGCCGGTTTTCTCGATCAGGCGCTTTATCGTGTGTTTGGTACACTGAAAGCTGATCTCGTTTTGACGAGAATCTGAAGCGGGAAAATCACTGGCAGGCAAGGCAGATAACTGAAATCGGCTGCGGCCGGATTTCACCAAAACGCGCTCGTCTTTTAGCTCAAGAGTAATTTCAGATTCGTCGGGTAATGATCGGCAAATATCGGTAAGCTTTTTGGCGGGCACCGTAATTTCACCGGGTGTGAAGTCATTGTCCAAAACCACCCGAACAACCATTTCAACTTCCATATCTGTGCCGGTCAACGACAAGGTGCCGTCTTTGTGCAATGACATGTATACGTTTGCCAAAATAGGCATGGTTTGGCGTTTTTCTATAACGCCCGCAACTAGTTGCAGCGGCTTAAGTAGCTGCTCACGAAACACCTTAAACTTCATTACAAAAACTCTAAAAACCTTATTCGCAAAAAGATAGACTGCACAGATTTAGGTCTTTAATGATACCTTAAAACGCCGCTAAAGCTGAGTAAAAACTACCAAGAATCAGCGCTTTATCGATGTTTTTTAACGCCTAGAAAAGACCGTGAACAAACTTCTTATTAATAACCCTCAGGTTGTTAATAAGCGAGTTAGGTTTTTAACGTCGGTTTGAATATCGGAATCCAGCTCGCGCAGCTCTTTAATTTTTCGGCACGCATGCAAAACCGTAGTGTGGTCACGACCACCAAAGGCATCGCCAATTTCAGGCAGGCTGTGATTGGTTAACTCCTTTGACAGCGCCATAGCGACCTGACGCGGCCGAGCCACGGACCGGCTGCGACGCTTGGAGTGCAAATCACTGATTTTAATTTTGTAATACTCCGCCACCACGCGTTGAATATTCTCAATGCTGACCTGTTTATCTTGCAAGGCCAGAAGGTCTTTAAGAGCCTCGGTGACCAAAGGAACGTCAATAGAGCGGCCGGTAAAGTGGGCATTGGCAATAACCCGCTTTAAAGCGCCTTCCAATTCGCGAACATTGGAGCGAATACGTTGAGCAATAAAAAACGCCGCATCATTGGGTAAATCAATATTCGACTGCACCGCCTTTTTCTTCAAAATGGCAACGCGGGTTTCAAGCTCCGGCGGCTCAACGGCAACGGTTAATCCCCAGCCGAACCGTGATTTCAAGCGCTCTTCTACCCCTTTAATTTCTTTCGGATAACGATCACAGGTAAGAATGATTTGCTGGCCACCTTCTAACAATGCGTTAAACGTGTGGAAAAACTCTTCTTGAGAGCGCTCCTTACCAGAAAAGAACTGAATATCATCAATCAACAAGGCATCAACAGAGCGGTAGTACCGCTTAAAGTCATTAATAACGTTAAGCTGTAGGGCTTTTACCATATCAGCCACAAAGCGTTCAGAATGCAAGTAAACGATCTTAGCGTTAGGGTTACGCTCAAGCATGGCGTTACCGACCGCGTGCATCAAGTGAGTTTTACCCAAACCAACACCGCCGTAGATAAACAACGGATTGTAAGCACCCCCTGGATTTTCTGAGACCTGTTGAGCCGCAGCCAAGCCAAGCTGGTTAGATTTACCTTCGACGAAACTTTTAAACGTAAAGTTAGGATTTAAACTACCAACGTGCTTAATGGCACCTTCGACCTGTACGCCTTTTTTGCCGTGGTTATTTACCAAAGGCTTAGGCGTATTTTGGGTGTGCGCAGTAAAAGGAGAACCTTGAAAAGTTGCCGTGTTTCGACCTGGACGCTTATTAAAAATACGCGGATCCAGATTCAAACTACTGGCCGCCGAACGAGGTACGGAGCCATTTTGTCTGGAGAAATTCTCAGGTGTAAAAACACCGGCATCACCACGATTAAAACCGGATTGATCATCCGAGCGGGTATTTTCTTCAGAATCTCTACCCCACCCGTTATCCTGAGACGAATGATCAACGGCGGTTGAATAACCACCGCCACCAAACGCAGAGTCCAAATCACGCTCTTCAGGTAAGGCCTGAGAATTAAAACCGTGATCGGAAAAAACATCACCACCACCGTAATTACCGATGGCAGAACTATTGCGCGCAGAGCCGCCAAAGCCGCTTTCCCGGACGATATCATTAACATTGGCAGAGGATTCGTCAGCCCACTGGTTGGCATCTAAACCGAGATCACTACCGTTAGTGTGAAAGCCATTAGAACGCTGACCAAAACCAACAGATCCGCCATTACGATCGGCAAACCCAGAAGGGGACGCAGTGGAATTATCGTCGAAACCGTGCGAACGAGAGTTATGTTGGGCCGGCGGACGATTAGCCGTATAGGAAGCGCGACCGCCAGCTCCACGGGCCGCACGACTGATGTGTGCCACAGAAAGATTTATGCGCTGAATCTGCCCGTCGTTAAACTCGCTGACAAGCTCTTCGATCCTGTTTAAGAACTTAGAGTTTACCCAATCTAAAACGAAGCGATTGGGAGCAACAACGTTCAACACCCCCTGCTCAAGGTTGTCGTCCGATAACACCAAAGGTCTGATCCAGGTGTTAAATTGCTGTTTAGGCAGCTCTTTTTCAAGACTGGAAACACATTCATTCCAAACTGACTGTGGCAAAACTAGCTCCGATATTTAAACAAAAGCAAACCCAAAAACCCCAACGATAATGAATATCAGAGAGTCTCAAGCGCCATGGAAAAGATTTTTATTTAAACGAGTATCTATTGAAAAACACTGAATAAACCAAGCAGCAACGGAAAGCTTAACGAATTATGGTTATTGAACGCTTCTTAACCGGATCGATAAGAAGCAAGGCAATTAAGCCTAGTAACGATTCACCCACAATAAATTTTATGCATACTTGGTTATTAACAAACCCTCAGCCAGAAAAACATCCGAAAAACCTAACAACCATCGTCGATTTCTTTCTTTTTAAAACGTAAGAAATAAAGACCTGAAAACGCCAAGCCGGACACAACTGCCAAAACGAGCTATATCGACATACAAACCGCTCGGCAACAAAAGCCAAGACAGTGCCCTTCGGAAGGTATTTATCAACAGATTTAGCGAATTACGGGTAATTTTATCTACAAAACTGAGTAAGTCTGGATAACTTATGAATTATTCACATAATAAGAAAAATTAGGCACAGCCGACGCCTAAAATCTTAATAAAGTGCAAATATTAGATCAAATAAAATACAGTTATAAATCATTTATGGGAGAATTGTACCGTGAAAGAAAACACTTATCCACACTATTTTACGCGTTTTAAAACAACAATAACAACGAAAATCTTTATAAATCAGCGTATTAGCAATTAAAAAATAATATTCACAGATGTGTGGTCGAGAAAAATCAAACTTATACACAGAAGACTGAACAAAACCTGTTGATAAGTTATGATCAAATTGTACGTAAACCCTAAAATGAAAAAAAAGCTATTTTTTGCGCTTTTATTATTGCCTTAATGCTTCAGTTTCCTTAAAATCCCGCCTCCTCGAAATTGAGCAAAAACAAATCAATGAAAGATCGCGTTGGCAAAAGCCAAAAGTGGTCTTTTTGTCTTTATATGATTTGTAAACGACCTATTCGTAGTGCTCAAAAAACTGCAACTTCTTATTAAGCTTTATTAATAGGTACTAACAAATGAAACGCACTTTTCAACCAAGCATTTTGAAACGCAAAAGAACCCACGGTTTCCGTGCACGTATGGCAACTAAAGGCGGTAGAAAAGTACTAGCGCGTCGCCGTTTGAAAGGCCGTAAGCAACTTGCTGCTTAATAAGTCTTAAGTATTCGCGGGTAAACTTGTTTGCCAGATTTCTCCAAGCAAGATAGGCTCCTAAGCGCCCGCGAATATCAACCGGTTTTTGATAAGCCGGACTTTCGAGTTTCACATCCTAATTTTCTTTTTCTGTGTCGTAGCAACGATATAGAGAATGCCCGCCTAGGCTTAGTCATCGCGAAAAAAAACCTGCGATTAGCAAGCCAACGAAATCGTATAAAACGCCTTATTCGCGAATCTTTTCGACATCAAAAGCACCAATTAGGCAATTTGGATGTTATAGTGCTCGCCCGACGAAATCTGGAGAATCTCGACAATCCAGAAGTCGCAAAAATTTTGAATAAACTTTGGCGAAAAACCCAAACTAAGGCTTCTCCCAAAGCGCAGCAATCGGAACAATCCCCAGCGAGAGCTTGGTCATGAAACACTGCTTGATTTTCTTGGTAAAAATTTATCGATTTTTATTGAGCCCATGGCTCGGAAATCAGTGCCGTTTTGAACCAACCTGCTCGGTATACTGCATCGAATCTCTCGAAAAGCACGGCAGTTTAAAAGGTAGCTGGTTAACCGCCAAGCGCCTCGTAAAATGCAATCCTTACCACCCAGGCGGTATCGATCGGGTTCCAGATTAAACACACCTTTATTATCAGTAATTTCACTGCACGGCTTATATAGATGGACTGGCAAAGAGCAACGATTTTAGCCGCAATACTGGCGGTCTCTCTCCTACTGATCAGAGAATGGGTTGATTTTAACAACCGTCCACAATTGGTAGAGGCAACTTCTGAACAAAGCTTCGATTCAACCACGACGACGGACTTCAATACCGAATCCGCGTCATCGGAAAGCGGCTTCCCTCAAGTAGAAGACCAAGAAAGCTCTATTCCGCAAATACCGAGCGATAACGAAACCAAGCCTGCGCTTAGTACCGAAAATGAATTGCGCTTTATTACCGTAAAAACCGATACCTTAAACGTCACCATCAATCCACACGGTGGCGATATCATCGCGTTGAGCCTGGCGGATCATTTACGAGATCTGGATTCGGACGAGCCGCTGGTTTTACTGGAACAAAACAAGAAGGCTTTATACATCGCCCAAAGTGGTTTGATCGGCAAAAATGGCACCGATTTTAGCGATACTAACCGCCCCATATTTAGCGTTGCGCAGACCGAATATCAACTAGCCGACGATAACGATACCCTAAACGTTGATCTTAACTATCAACAAGGTGACGTTGCCATCACCAAACGGTTCTCGTTCCAACGCGGCGAACACCTCATTGGTGTTGAATACATCATTAACAACCAATCTTCCGAAAATTGGTCGGGCATATTTTTTGGTCAGATAAAACGTGATGGTCAAAAGCCGGAAGTAAAAGGCGGCGCAGGATTTGGTGTGCAACCTTACTGGGGCGCAGCGATCACCACTCCCGATGACAAATATAAGAAACTCGATTTCGGTGATATCGCCGAAGACGAATTCGAAGTTGAACAAACCGGTGGCTGGGTGGCTATGGTTCAGCACTACTTCATCAGTGCTTGGATTCCACCGCAAGAAAGCAAAAACGTCTTTAATCTTAAAGAAGTTAAAGATGCCTACCTGCTGACGTTCAGAACATCCAAATTTTTCGTACCGGCCGGTGAAAAGCACGCCGTTAAGGCACAGTTTTATGCCGGTCCAAAAGATATTGACCGTCTTGAGAAAATTTCACCTTATCTCGATCTAACCGTGGATTACGGCTGGTTGTGGTGGATTGCTAAGCCGCTGTTCCACATTCTCCAGTTCATTCATTCTGTGGTAGCAAGCTGGGGCTGGTCGATCATCTTATTGACCGTGTTGATCAAAGCCATTTTCTACGTACCCAGTGCAATTGGTTTTAGATCCATGGCTAAAATGCGCAAGCTCGGCCCGAAAATGGCCGAACTTAAAGAGCGCTATGGTGAAGATCGACAAAAAATGTCTGCGGAGTTGATGAAAATCTACCGCAAAGAAGGCGTAAACCCAATGACCGGGTGCTTACCGATTCTTATCCAGATGCCGGTGTTCTTGTCTCTTTATTGGGTACTGCTCGAAAGCGTGCAGTTACGTCATACTCCGTTTTTAGGTTATATCGATGACCTATCGGTCATGGACCCGTACTTTATCTTGCCGATCATCATGGGCGTTACCATGTTGATCCAACAGAAATTGCAACCGGCACCTGCCGATCCAATGCAAGCGCGAGTCATGCAGTTTTTACCGATCATGTTCACGGTGATGTTTATTTTCTTCCCAGCTGGCTTGGTTCTTTACTGGGTTGTAAACAACAGTTTATCAATTTTGCAGCAATGGATTATCACCCGTAAAATTGATGCAGAAGGCTAAACAGCAATCTAAGATAAGTTTGAAGAAAGGCGCCTTAAGGGCGCCTTTTTGTTATATCACTCGAGTCAGTGCGAATACCCATGGCTAAACTACCCCATTCCGATCAAGACACCATTGCCGCCATTGCCACAGCCCCAGGACGAGCTGGCATTAGCGTCATTCGCATCTCTGGAAATCAAGCCCTGACCATCGCCCAAACGCTCACCGCCAAGCCACTAAAACCGCGTTACGCAACCCTAGCAGAGCTTCGCAACCAAAACGGAAAACTACTCGATGAAGCCATAGTTATCTACTACCCCGCACCACATTCATTTACCGGAGAACACGTCGTAGAACTTCAAGGCCACGGTGGACATGTGCTTATCAACCGATTGTTGCAAGAGGTTGTACGACTTGGAGCAAGAATTGCGGCACCGGGTGAGTTTTCTCAACGAGCGTTTTTAAACGATAAAATCGACCTCACCCAAGCCGAAGCCATAGCAGATCTAATCGATGCAGGCTCGGAAGCCGCCGCAGACAATGCCTTGATGTCCCTGCAAGGTGGGTTTAAGAAACACATCGAGCAACTATTACAACAAATTATAGAAATTCGGGTATACGTAGAAGCCGCTATCGACTTTCCAGAAGAAGAAATCGATTTCTTAAGCGACGGCAAGGTAGAACGGGCCCTTGAAGCAATCATTGAGCAGCTGATCAGTACTGAAAACAAAGCTCAGCAAGGAGCTCTTCTGAAAGAAGGAATTCGCGTGGTAATCGCCGGACGTCCAAACGCGGGCAAATCCAGCTTACTGAATGCGTTATCCGAGCGGGAATCAGCAATTGTTACCGACATAGCCGGCACCACCAGAGACGTCTTACACGAAACCATTCAGATCGATGGCCTTCCCATCCAAATAACCGACACCGCAGGCATTCGCGATACGGAAGATCCTGTGGAAAAAATTGGCGTGGCCCGCGCTAAACAAGAGCTAGAAAAAGCCCAAGTAATATTGGTATTGCTGGACTCGAAACTATTATCGATTAGCGAAGGTAATCTAGAGCAAGTCTGCGATCAAGAGCTGCAACATCTGGGTTTGACCGAGTTAGCATCCGATAAACTCTGCTTTATTGTTAACAAAATCGATCTAACCACGCTCCCCGAAGGCAGATTGTCTAAGCAAAGACACGTATTTGCTTTATCGGCGAAAACAGAAACCGGCCTATCGACCCTAAAAACCTTCCTAAAGGAGAAAGCCGGTTATCAACAGGCCCAAGAAGGTTTGTTTACCGCCCGAGCCAGACATTTAAACGCCCTTGCCAGGGCTAAAGAATCTGTGCTGCAAGCACTGCAACAACTGCGACTCTATAACGCCGGAGAACTGGTCGCCGAAGACCTGCGCAGTGCCCAAGAACAATTGGGAGAAATTACCGGTGAATTCAGTAATGACGACCTCCTCGGAGAAATTTTTTCAAGCTTTTGCATCGGCAAATAACATCACTTCCCATTCAAAAAACCCTTCAGCAAGAAATCTTGGTTACTGATTATTACTTACGTCTAAGCAAAAGTAACCGAGCTCACCCTCGCCAAGTCATGCGCCTTGATACCCACTCGCGCTTTCAACCGAATATCCTCTAGATTACTTAGCAACGAGATCACTTCGTAAAATCTAACGCTCAATAAACCGCCAAAGACTCGATCAAATACGGTAAAAACACCTACCGAATATCGAGAAAGCGATACTGTTTTCAAAACAATCCAGAAAACTTTTCAAAACAACCTAAAAAACTCAATCGAAAACCTTACTTTCATCTCCACAATCTATACATATGCACTAAAAAAGCACATTAGATTCACTCAATAAACTCAAGTTATTCACAGATTATAGATAATGTTATGCCTTGCGAAATTGTTATCAACAATTACACACAGACTTATCAACAAAAGTATTCGCAAAAACGGTAAGCGATATCGATACATTAAGTAGAACAGGCTTAACAGGCGTAAAACTTCAGGATAATCCTCAAAAGCATCCCCAATTTAAGGGTATAAATCCCATCGAGACCAG